>NZ_CAWQOK010000059.1:0-12722 GCF_963896075.1 Proteus sp. G4415 | reverse complement strand
GTGCCCAAATATATTTCATCATCACCTTCTCCCCCTAGAATGATATTTCTACCTGGAAGCCCTCTATCTGTTGATGCTACACAGATCCGATCATTACCCTTACCACCATCTAACATATTAGCACCATAATAATCGATAAGCATATCATCTCCATCATCACCATAGAGCACATCATTTCCCAATTCTCCGTATATAACATCGTTTCCAGAGCCACCATAAAATAAATCATTGCCATCACCGCCATAGAATAAATCATTGCCATCACCACCTATGAGGTTATTATCAAAAGGATTTCCTATGAGAGTATCATCACCTTTACCACCAATCGCATTTTCAATAATCGTTTTATAGGCAATAGAGATATTACTCCGTAATCCTCCAATATCTGAAAAACAGCCTTCATTGAGATTAATGACTTGATTAACGGTATATAGGGAAAAGTCTAATGTATCAATTCCACCCGCATCCCAAATACAGCTCACTAATTTATCTTCTATGCTTTTTAAAGAGTAAGCGGCGCGTCCCGTATTGGAATTAAATCCATAGGTATTATTTTCAAGGCGTGTGGTCATATTTGGGCCATAGAGATATTGTAATAATAATATATCTACTAGCATAAAGGTCATAGGATAAAGACCGCCAAAATCTGCATCTTTAATATCAGCAAATCCCATGCCCATAACTGTATATTTATATGTTTCAATTGCACTATTTTTTATATTTTTCAAATATGCATCTATGTGCTCTAGCCCTAGTGCATGACCTAATTCATGCAAAAAAACATAATATATTTGTGATCCTAGTTTGTGTTTACTTTTCATTGTTTCGTTGAGTAACACATCCGTACTTTTTATTATAGCAACTTGATTATTATCATGGTAATTATATAAATCGCCGATATTGGCCTCATTTTCTATATATTTATCAAGATTATCCCGTTTGACCCATTGATAAAAATCATGAGAAGCTAAATTAATAAATATGCTCCCAGAGAAATCATAACTTTCATTTTGCCCGATCTCTTTTATAGGTGTACCATTATAGTTAGGCTTACTAGCAAAGCCTACTGTTTCTCTCGTCATATAATAACCAGTTGCAAACTGCTTGTAATAGCCAAACTTTAAATTGGCATTTTTTTGTATAGGTACTCTAGTAAAAGTAAGGTCTGCGAAATCTGAAGCCAATTGTAAAATTTCTGTGACAACTTCTTGTTGATGAGGAAATATCGTCATTGTTGTAACGGAAAAATATAAAGGTATGCCTTTTTTTATCTCGTATCTTCTCTCGGTCTTTAATTTTATATCTTCATTTATTTCCTGAATTCTTTTTTTGGGATCCTCACTATCTTTAATGGCTTCTAGTTCTTTTTTTCTTTCCTTTATTTCATAATCTAATTTGTAATACTCTGCGATATTCTTTAGCGTTTCTTTTTTTTGACTTTCTGTTATCGGGTATTTCTTTCTTATATTTTCTGACCGATCACTGTAATTAGGAAATGTATAGGTGAGATGTGTTGTTCCATCTGTTGAATTTTTAGGCCAGCCAGATATAACCCCTGTTGATATAATCCCTTCAGATAAATAGAAAACAGTCGGTTTTTTAGTGTTTTTTATTAATTCCATATAATATCCTTTATTATTTAAAAATAAACTATTTGTGTGCTTATTATAAATAGTTTCCATTGTTAATATTTAATAATTAGCTAATTATTAAATTTTTATTGAGTGATTTCTTTTTGAAAAAGTACATATCAGTATTTTGTTACATTATTATGTTGTTATATTATTAGTTGATTGTATTGTTAATAAGATAATATGTTTCCTGTTAAATAGAAAAGGCACTGCAATATGATTACAGTGCCTTTTCTATTTATTATTATGATAGTTCCCTGGTGAGGCTATCGTTTTGATAACATCTAATTTAAAACCTAAATGATGTTATCTGCTAGGTACTACTGCGACTTGTTTGATTTCTATGTGAAGAAGGTAATATTTTTTATTATCTATTTCCTTTAAACTATATATGGCTAAATTATTTGATGTCTATTTTTTATACACACCCTTTGTCTTTGGTGGAGCAATAATAAAATGTCTTATATATCAAGAGAAAAGATAGATTACTTGTCCATTGGTCATCGACTGCGTGCTTATCGTATTGCCTCCTCATTAAAAGCTGAAGATGTAGCTGAAAGTTTAGGGATCTCCCGTGCCGCTGTCTATCGATTAGAAAAGGGTGAAATCGTTAAAATTGAGACATTAGATAATCTTGCTCGATTACTTAACACCTCATTAAGTAGCTTATTAGGTATTAATACGGAGTATTACTCTAGCGCTAATGGTTTTTTTGAACGAATGCGCCAACTTGAAACGCAATCTTCCCATATTTATACCCATTTCGAACCCTTTTCTTATTTATTAACCTCTGATTGTTATGATAAAACGCTTGTCGAAATGTTAACAGAAGCCTCTCCTGAAAATGCGCTAACAAAGAAGCAACAAGAAGTTTTATCTATTTTAAAAGAGCGTAAAAAGCATCAATCATTACACTCACCGCATATTTATAATTTAATTAGTCAACAGCAAATCGAAAAATTTCTTTATGTTGGTATGCTAGGCTCTGTTAATGTAAGTAAAGCCATTCAACAAGAAAGAAAACAACGCGCAAAACAAGAAATCAGCCATTTAATTGAAAAGTTAGAGCAAAAAAATAGTCATCTTAATATTGCGATTATTTCAGATACGATGCCATCTTTAACCTTTCAATTGTTTTATCAAAACAAAGCACCTCTCTCTTTAGCGGTTAGTCCATTTCGTTTAGGTGAATTTCCTAATGTAAGTACGGGTATTGCGACAGTATCTTCATCAACAGAAGCAATATTCCAATATCAATCTCTGTTTGATACGTTATGGGCAAAAGCAATAAAAAATGATGATGCCATTACACGCTTAAAAGAGATTATCAGTCATTATTGATTAGCTAGAACACCTAATGTTTCCGCTAAGATATCTGCAGCTATTGCAATATCACTAAACTCTGTAAATTCATCGGGATGATGACTAATCCCCGCAACAGAGGGGGTAAAAATCATCGCTGTCGGGTATAAAGATGCCATATTCATTGAGTCATGACCGGCACCACTTAACATAGTCATATAATTGATATCGTGTTTTTGACAAATGCTTTCAATAACTTGGCAAATAGAGTCATCCAGTTTTACTGGTGATTCAGCCGAAATAGGTTGCACCATTATTTTTACACCAAAATCTTTTTCTGCTTTCTCAACACTGTTTGTTAAACGCTGTACAACCCGTTGAATACTGTCCGTATCAATACCACGAATATCCACGGAGAATTTTACTTGCCCTGGAATAACGTTCATTGAGTTTGGTATGACATTAAGCTTACCAATGGTACCTACGGTGCCATATACCGCTTCCGTACAGGCAGCATGATTGATATCAGTAATAATACCCGCACTCGCCACTAACGCATCTTGACGTTGATACATTGGTGTTGCACCAGAGTGGTCTGCATGGCCATTTACGGTGACTGAAAAACGTGTTGGCGCAGCGATACCATTGACAATTCCAATTGTTTTTTGATCGTTTTCTAGACGTTTACCTTGCTCAATATGTAATTCAACAAATGCACTATAACGGTCTGATTTAAGTAAACATTGATCTAAGTTTTCATGTTGATAACCAAGGGATTTTAAAACATCAAAGAAATTATTACCTTCATCATCTCTATTTTGTTCCCATCGAGTACGGTCAATTTTTCCTGTTAGCACTTTACTTCCGATACATGAAAACCCAAATCGGCTCGATTCTTCTGCTCGGAATACAATTAACTCTAGATCACGTTTCAGTTGTTGTGGTTTGTATTGCATCAAAGCATAAAAACCAGCAATAACTCCTAAGGCGCCATCATAAGCGCCCCCTTGGGGAACGGTATCAAGGTGAGAGCCTGTTCCTACGGCGGGTAATGTTCTATCTTGCCCCGGTAAGCGAGCGTAGAGTGTGCCAATACCGTCACGATAGACTTCAAGGCCTGCCTCTTTCATTACACTAGCAAGATAGAGATGGGCTGCTTCATCTTCTTCGCTATAGGCAATACGTGTTATCCCTTTGTCATGGTTATCTTTTTTATAAATTTGCATTGTTTCAATTAATGTTTTCATATCATTAATTGAAAAGTCTGTTGCTGTAATTGGTTGAGTCATAAGGTTATTCTCCGGTGTTTTCTGTAAAACTGTCTAAAAAATGAGACAAATAAAAGATTAAAAAAGCCATCTTTTATAGATGGTCTGCTATTTTTATAATCGTTACTTATTATATTTACTTCTCAGAATTTATTTCGTCAATGGTAAATAAGAGGGATTTTATATTCTGTGAGATAGGGCGTAATTAAAAAGAGATATATTTCTGACTTATTTCATAAATGAATCATTATTGTGTTAAAGATGTTATAAAAGATAAATAAAATAAGATGTTGTACTGATATTAATCTTTCTTATTTTTAATATAAATGAAAATTATTCTCACGGGGTATATTGGATGATATTCTCATCCAATATATTAATAATTAAATCTAGAAGAAGTATTTAAAACGTGCTCTTACACCATAACGATCTTTATCGCTATTTTCTATTTCAATATCTTTACCATTAATAACAGAATAATATGCACCTAAATAGATTTTAAAATTATCCATATCTAAAATATTAGGTAATTCATATGAGGAATAGAGAGTGTGGATATTATATTTTCCTGGGCCAAATATAATATCATTATTGTTATCATCATCATTATTAATAGTATATGACTTAATATTATTATGGGCATAGATATAGCCTAATTGTAATTTACGCCATAAAATATTAGTACCTGTTGTAAAGTCGTTCTCATCGTTAGCGTCTAAATAAGCGGTATTCCAATTTATTGTGACACCATTTTCAGGATTTTGTTGTAGATTGCTCCAGCCTAAAGTTAATCCATAACCGTTGCGTTTGGATTGATCTCTAAATTCACCCGTTTTTTTATCATCATAACCATAAGCATTATTGATAATATTTTTTTCTAAGGCGACAGCAACTTTAAAATTATTGTTATTCCATGCAATAACTGGGCGAAAATAAATAACATTTTTATTATTATATAGTTTATTTCCGTGATATTCCTTGTTAGCAAAAATAGACGTTCCATCTTCAATTAATAAATTAGTTTCAAAATACCAATTATTATATTGGCTATTAAACATCATGCTACCACCGCTATTGCTTCTCCCTCGACCTTCTTTCATCATGTAGATATAACCAAAACCATCACTATAAGTATCATTTGCAGTGTTGCCTGAATATTCAACAAAAGTATCTTGATTAAGCGGGAACATGTCATAAGCTTCATAACGACCTAACTTAAATTGCCAACGCTCTTTTTTACCAAAATAAAAAGCGGCATCGTCGAGAGATACCTTACCATCAATATTTGCCAGAGGTTGAACAGTGAAGCCTGCATAATTTTTATTATCTAACAGACGCTCTCCGTCTAAGCCAATTAATATACGCCCATTGATCCCCCATTTATCATAATCGCCATAGTCTTTTTCTTTACCTGAGCGCATGTTAATGGAGGTTAGCTGACCTTTTTTACTTGCAATATCTGTATTAAATTCAACATCACCATATAACTTGAGTTTTCCATAACCGGTATTTGTTTCTATCAGCGATGATGGTGGCGCAGTTATAGTTTCGCTAGTTTGTGATAGATTGTTATTAAGCGCCTGATTTTGTTTTAACGCATTTTCTAACTTAGCGGCACGTTGCTCTGCTAACTCAGCTCTTTTTTCAGCGGCTAACGTTCTCTCTTCTAGTCGAGCTAAACGTTGTTCTATCGATAATTCATTTGTATTGGCGTGAGCAATTGTCGGCACGGCAATGCCGATACAAGTCGCTATCGCAAGGTGTTTGATGTTCATTGTTTATTCCTTATATCGGGAATAATGGAGGTTTATTATCCCCATGTTTTTTTATTAAAAAAGTGAATGAATATCTATTTCAGTTAATGAGTGAACAGCTAAATCTGCTTCTGGTAAGGGGCCGTCAGCAGTAACGCCAATTGCATACATGCCCGCTTGTTTAATCGATTGTATTCCAGCAATCGAGTCTTCAAATCCGATACATAAATGTGGTGGAATGTGAATAAACTCAGCCGCACGCAAAAATATTTCAGGATCGGGCTTGCCTTTTTTGAGTGTTTTAGGATCAACAATTGCCTTAAAATAATGCTTAATGCCTAATTTTTCTAATATGGTTGGGGCATTTTCTGAAGCTGATGCAATAGCACAAGGAATGTGATTATTGTTTGCTTGTTCTATTAGATCTAAAACACCCGGTAAAATATCTTTTGGAGTAATATTATTTAATAACTCAAGATAATATTTATTTTTTGTTTCTGTGAATGATTTTTTTTCATCCGCAGAATAAACATCACTTTTATTACCATGAGATAAAATAAGCTCTAATGACTCAATTCGACTTATTCCTTTTAATAAATTGTTAAACTCTTTGTCAAAATCAATTCCTATTTCATTAGATAGCTTTTTCCACGCAATATAGTGGTAATTGGCGGTATCAACAATTACGCCATCCAGATCAAAAATAAGACCTTTAGTCATTTTGCGTGTCTCCATTTAAATTTAATACTAATAACGTATTGGCGGTTAGCTTATGCGTTTGATGGTTAATTAAAATAGTACTGGGCTTATCACTTAAAATACTAATTTCTTTATGAGTGAGATTAATTTGATATAAAGTAGAGCGATGCAATAATTTAAAGCTTAGCTTTTGCCATTGTTGAGGGAGTGAAGGGGTGATGGTCAGCATATCCTGACGAATATCAACACCGGCATAAGCCATGATGGTGGTATTTAATGTTGCCGCCATGACACCAGTATGAATACCTTCGGCAGTTGTTCCACCTTGAATATCATTATAATCTGAATAAAGAGCATCTTGATAAAGTTGCCATGACAAATCATGTAACTGTATTTGTTCTGCGAGATAAGCATGGACAATGCGTGACAGTGTGGAACCATGAGAGGTTCTTTCTAAATAGTAATGTAGATTTTTTTCAGCAAAGTGCTTAGAAACTGAATAACCAAGAGAGGTAATTAGGGAATGTACGGTTTGCTTATCTAAGTTATTAAATAACATCAGGGTATCTGCTTGTTTAGCTACTTTGTAATCATCGGCAGATTTATTTTCTTTACGCAAAATTCTATCCATACGATAGATATTGCCGTATTTTTTTCGATAGCTTTCCCAATCCAGATCTTTTAATTGAAAATAACCTGAGAACTGTTCAATAATTTCATGAGCATCAATATTGATAGCAATACGATTTTTAACTTCTTGTATTTTATTGAAAACGCTAGATTGGCTGTTTAGCTGTTGTAATTTTTTAGAAAAACGATCATTGTTTATGAACATCTCTATTTGATTAAACAACCAAATCACCATTAAATTAGTGTATGCGTTATCTTTTAAGCCACCTTCAAGTGAGTCTGCGTATTTCTCATGAAATTCATCCGGCCCCATAACTCCATCAATATGAAAACGTTGATCGCCTTCATCCCACTGACATTGGTCTAACCAGAACAAGGTAATGTCATTGAGTAGTTCAAGTCCATACTGTTCCATAAATTGGTGATCATGAGTATTTAGCCAATATAGCCACACATTATAGGCAATCGCTAATGAGACATGACGTTGACGACAACTGTGGTCGGCATCCCATTGCCCTGATAAGGGGTTTAAATGCAGTGTCTGGGTTTGCTCACTACCATCATGCCCTGATTGCCAAGGGAACATAGCACCTTGAAATCCTTCTGCTCGTGCCGCAAGACGCGCAGCAGGTAGCCTGTGGTAACGATATAGTAATAGTTGGCGTGCGGTTTCAGGGAAGTGCATAATATAAAATGGCAGAATAAAGATCTCATCCCAGAAAATATGGCCTCGATAGGCTTCCCCGTGTAACCCTCGGGCGGTGACTGAAACATCTAATTGATGTTGCTGATTGCTAAATGGTGATGCGGATGACAGTAAATGGAAGGTATGTAAGCGTAGTAATTTTTGGGTCATCAGATCGCCAGAAATCGAGATATCGGCACTATCCCATAACGTTTGCCACGCTTTTTGGCTATTTATCAATTGGCTGTGTAAAGGTTGTTGTTCCCAATTAACCACATCTTGCCATGAGTCTGGGTAAGCCGTAGAGGTTGTTACAGCAACACATTTTTCAAGTTGATAGGTGGTATTTTGTTGAGCGTTGAAGGTGATGGTTTGTTCAACAAGCGTATCTGAAACATGACAAACAATATCTTCATTTGCAAAGAAATCACCACTTATTGTTGACGATAATCCGATCCCTATTTTTGACTGATCTGTTTGAGCTAATATAAATGCGTGTTGCTTATTCGCTCCAGTTTGTAACACATGATAATGATGGGGATTAAGGCTACGGTAGCGTTGTACACCGTAATTATAAGTATTTCCTTCTAGGCGAGTTATAACCGTTATCTCACCTGAGAAATTTAATGGTTTAAAGGTATATAAAATGGCGTAATGTGACATATCAGCCATATTGGCAAATTTTGTACAATGAATATCAAGTTGCTGTCCTTCAGGGGTTTCTACACGCCATTGGCTAGTGAATACACCCGTTTTCAAATCTAAATGACGTGTTAAATGGTGTGTTATCAGTTGCTTTGGATGAAGATATTCTCCCTTACCAATTTTAAGAGAAATAAATTGTCCATTAGGTGCATTAACAAAATCTTCATTAATCACCTGATGGTTTTCTATTTGTGAACTTGCTTGATTATATAGGCCAGCAATATAGGTAGCGGGGTAGTGCTCATCACTTATAGTCATTTCGGGCAAAGTTCCTCTTAACCCAATATAACCATTGGCCGTAGTTAAGAGAGACTCTTGGCAATATTCATCTTTTCCTGTTTCTAAGCCTGAATATTCAATTGACCAAGCAAAGTTATTGGCAACTGTAACCATTTTTTCTTCTAAATTATGATGATGTTCAAGCTGCGCTTTATTGATATAAATAAAAGGTTTATTAAATATTTCAGTAAAGAAATTTGATAAATTTATTACTTTATTATCAATGGTTTTAATAATATCGCTATCCAATTTATTACTTGTCGAATATATCAAACCACCTTGAGCAGATTTAAATTTATGGTTAATAGCTTTAGCCATATTTAGCCAATCAAGGTAATGGCTATTTGTGGTATTAAATGAATAATGGCTTTTTTCTGAAAGATATTTAATTGTGATATCAGTATCAGAAAGAATAACAGAGATATAATTCATGTTTAACCTTTAGTTTGAGATTAAATTAATCGACTTGCAAGGTGCCTGCTTTTTCTTTATAGCGATAGACCAGAATGGTTAATCCAATAGGGACGACAATAGCCACAATCATTGCTAATAAATAAACTAACCAATAAGTAGGTTGGATAGATAAAATACCGGGTAATCCGCCGACACCAATACCATTAGATAGCACATTATTTAATCCACAAATCAAACCCGCTAGCGCAGCGCCAATCATGGCGCACAGCATAGGAAAGCCATATTTTAAGTTGACGCCATACATGGCTGGCTCTGTCACACCTAAATAAGCAGAGATAGCTGCCGGAATAGTAATTTCTTGTTCATTTAATTTGCGACTAACGATAATAATGCCTACAACGGCAGATGCTTGAGCAATATTAGACAGAGCGATAATCGGCCAAATAGGTGTACCGCCATAACTTTGAGTCATTTGTAAATCTATCGCTAACGTTGTGTGATGTAAGCCGGTGATCACCATGGGGGAATAGAAAAAGGCAAAAATAGTTGAACCAATAGGGGCAAAATCACCTAACATTAAAAACTTGATCAGTTGGGCGAGACCATCACCTATGCTTCTACCGATAGGGCCTAAAATAACATGGGCAACAAAAACGGCGACAATAAGAGTTACAATCGGCACAATAACTAATTTTAGGTAATCAGGGATAAAACGACGTAATTTAGTCTCAAACCATCCCAGAAATAGTCCCGCTAAAATCGAAGGGATCACTTGGGCTTGATAACCTACTTTCTCAATAGTAAATAAACCAAAATTCCAAACCTCAGGAAGTTGTGAACCTAAATTGTAAGCATTCATTAGTTGTGGAGAAACTAAGGTTATACCTAGTACGATACCTAGTGCAGGTGTACCACCCATCTTTTTTACACTCGACCAGCAAATACTCACAGGTAGAAAATGGAAGATGGCTTCACAAGGTAACCAGAGAAAATCATATATTGGCGTTAACCAAGGATAAAAATAAGTGAGGGGTTTATTATCTGATATAGGCATTTCGCCAATAACATTTCTTAATCCTAACAATAAACCGCCGCAAATTAAGATAGGTAATAATGGAACAAAAATTTCGGCTAAATTGGCAATCAGCTTTTGCCAGAATCCCATATTCTTTTTCGCGTCAGATTTTATATCATCTTTAGATTTAGCTTTTAATGAAAGCTTATCAATTAATAATTTATAGTAGATATCAACATCCATACCAACAATAACTTGAAATTGACCCGCATTATTAAAACAGCCTTTAACAAAAGATATTTTTTTAATTTTATCTATATCAGCGAGATTGGGATCATTCAAAACAAAACGTAATCTGGTTAGACAGTGTGAAACGCTAATAACATTATCTGAACCTCCAACAAGAGTAATTAACTCTTCAATGGCTTGGTTGTCTTGAGGTATCGACATATTAATATTCTCATAATAGTAGGGTTATTTTTAATATATCGAGATCTTTCTTTTTATCCAATGGGAACGTTCCCATAACAAGATAAAGATCACAGTTAATGATCATTAATTTATTTGATCATGGGTTTAAGTCATGACTTGATATAATGATTTTTTGTGCAGGAATATTTTTTTCTAGCATTTGTATCAATATGTTAGCAGCTTCTTGTCCACTTTCTCTAAAACCTAATCGATAAAATTTAGTTTGAGGAAATAAAAAGGTGAGTAGATCATTACGACCGATGCAGGCCACCTCAATATGATCTATTTTCTGTTCGGCTAAATATTTTTGTACACCAAAGGCCAGAGAGTCGGTCGCACATAAAATAGCTTGAGGCTTGCTTGCTAATGCTTGTTTGGCAAGTAAATAGCCACTTTGATAATTAAGTTCACCAAGTTGAGCTTGAGATATTAATTGATGTTGCTGGCAATATTGAAGATAAGTTTGATAACGTAATAAACCCGTTGTTTCATCATTAATTTGGATCCCGATAAAACTTATATGTTGATAATGTTTGTCTCGATGGAAATAATGCATTAAAGCGTTAACAGCTCGTTCATCGTCATGACAAATGGAAACAAAACCTTCTAGTGGTCTTGCTATAACAACCATTTTTTGTTTCCAACTTGCTAAGTTAGCCGCATTGATCCCTGAAAATGCAAATAATATTACGCCATCGATTTTCTGGTGGGCGAGCATTTTTAAGTTTTCTTCTACTTTGGCTTGGCTAAATTGGCTTTCTAAAATAATAGGGTCAATGTTGTTTTGATAAAGGATCGGTAATATGGCACTAACTGCTTGATTTTCCGCATAAGAATCAAGGCGAGTGACGATAATACCAAAAGAACGATTAGAGTACCCCCGCATTGCTCGTGCAGATTTTGACGGTGTGAATTTATATTTCTCAATAATTGAGTTAACTTTTTTCCTTGTTTCTTCATTAACCATAGGATCTTGATTAAGTACTCTTGAAACAGTCGATTTGCCCACACCACAAAGTTTGGCTATATCATTGATTGTTAACTTTTTTTTATTAGTATCTGTCATGAGCGTTTTTCTGTATTTATCTGCTGTGTGATAAAGTTATTGTAGTTTTAGCAGGTTGTTTTCCACAAGTGATTCTTTTACTGTTTGATTTAGTCTAAAAATTGTACGCAGATACTACCACAATCGTAAAAAAGAGAATTTTATATTTGTCTTTTTTGTATACTAATAACAATAAAATGAGTATACATTGTTAGATGAGAATAAATAACCACCATCGTTTTGACTAAAAACAGAAAGACTTCTTTGCCAACCTTCTTTTACATATAAATTGGGAATTATTTTATTGATAATTTCACTGTTATTATCGTTAATAAGGATCTGTGTAGATGCTAGCTTGTAGCTAGTTTTCAGTTTGGTTATATCAAAAAAAGATTTTCTATACACTGGGATCAAATCGCCGTTATAATCAATAACACCTCGAATACTTGCCCATCCTTGCTCCTCCCCTAAAGTAAACATTAATTCTAAATTAGCTTTAGTATCCTCTTTATCATAAATAATTAACTTTGCTTCACAATTTATTACATTTTCTTTTTCTTGATTGAAGTAAAAACTAAAATAAATCATTAAACTTAAAATGATAACTAATACACTAATAGCACTATATTTTTTCATTTTTTATTATCCAATACATAAATAGACACACATTGATTATGCAAGAAATTAATAGGACTAAACTTTTTTTTACATAATATTAATGATGTTCGTGAATAAGAATCACTTTCAGTTATATAGATGAAATTATAATCTGAATAACTAGAAATATAATTATCAATTAAATTTTCTTTTTCCTCATTTAATAT
>NZ_CAWQOK010000058.1:0-5456 GCF_963896075.1 Proteus sp. G4415 | reverse complement strand
GCTACTTTGCCAGTGTTTGTGCTGATTTTGATGTTGAACTGGTTGAAATGGATGGGGAACGGGATCACGTTCATTTACTGATTAATTACCCGCCAAAACTGGCGATATCTAATCTGGTTAACAGCCTTAAAGGGGTATCGAGTCGATTACTTCGACGTGATCGTCCTGATATTGCCCAACGTGATTACTACAAGGGGGTTCTTTGGTCGCCAAGTTATTTCGCGGGGAGTTGTGGTGGCGCACCAATATCCATTATCCGCCAGTACATTGAGCAACAGGAAACACCGAGTTAGTTAAAAAACCGCGCCTTATATCCCCGACCTGAAGGACGGGGTTTTACGGTGCTTTGGATAATTAAAAAATAACTTCACATCCCTAATGCAAGATTAATCAAATAGTTGTCGAATATTCTGTTCACCTAAACCTGGCCCAACACTCATTCCTAAACCCGTTCGCATCAATACTGCAGTGACTTTTTCACTCGGCGTTAAAATCGAAATCGGCTCTTTTCCTTTTGCCCCATAAACCCCTTGCCAACGCTCTTTTACTTGAACCGAACAACCTAATGTATGCTCAGCTAACTCTATCAGGAGGTTATCAACCTCTTCGCTGTTAAAAGGCTGTGCATCTAAGCTATATTCATGAGAATCACCAATAATAAGATCGCCATAAGGAGTCGGGGTAATTAATAAATGAATACCATACTGCTCAATCAACGGCGATTGCATTTTAATTTCTTTCGCTAAAGCCTGTGCCTCAGGTAAATCAGCAAATGCACCATAGTGAGTACAACTTAATCCCGTCATTAGCGCATGCGCCAATCCAATATTTTGCTCTGCTGTCACTCGCAACATCTGCAGGCGGCAAACTATAGGATCAAGCTTTTTTATTTCGTCAGCCAATAATGTTTGATAATCGTGCCCTGAGCAGACAATGATCTTTTCTGCACTAAATGTTCCATTACTGGTGATCAATGTCCCCGTATCTACATCAATATCCCGTACTAATGTGGAAAAATAACTCGTTACATTAGCTAAGCTGCCTAGATAAGCCGCTAACTGTGGGATCGCTTCTCGCGAAAATAGCACCTGATCTTCTTTGCCATGCAACGCCGCTTTATGGTGTTGTAATTGACCACCATAAACCATAGCTAATTGTGTTTTAGAAAGTAATTCACAATCATAACCATAGGTTTTAGCTCGACCATCGACAAAGGCTTCAAGAACAGCTTGCTCAGATTGTGTACGTGCTAACAGATAAGTCCCTTTTTGACGCGTTAAAAATTTAGCCTGTTTGGCCATAGTTGCCCAAATTTCACGACTATTTTTTGCTAAATCTAGCATTTTTCCCGGCGCTTGACCCAAAATTAATCCGTGACCAAAATTACGTACAGAAGCGCCCACAGGCGTGTAACTGCGCTCAAAAATAGCAACACGTAAACCTCGCTGAGCCGCTGCATACGCATGAGATAAACCAATAATGCCCGCACCAATAACCGCAATATCAAATTTCATATGACACCCTAAACAAGATAGAGTGCATCGCACCCTATCTATTAATTAATAAATTATTTTGCACTCTTACCGTCATAGCGCTTACGCCATTCAGTTAAAATGGTGTCGCGCTTTTCAGCAGCCCAAATAAAATCATTTTTAATTAAACGTTGAGCATAATCGCGAGGTAATTCTGTTTGGCTTACGGGTACACTGGTATTAGCTAATACAGCAAAATTAGCACTATAAAGCTTCATCGCTTCCTTTGAGGCGGAAAAATCAGCCAATTTTTGCGCGGCATCTCGCTTATTAGTTCCTTTGATTATCGCCGTTGCTTCAATATCCCAACCCAATCCTTCTTGCGGTAATATGATGTCTAGTGGTGCCCCTTGTCGTTTCAATTGGATCGCCGGATATTCAAAGGATATGCCTATCGGGTATTCCCCCGATGCAGCCATTTTGCAGGGTTTGGAGCCAGAATGAACATATTGACCAATATTCTGATGCAACTTGTCCATATATGCCCACCCCTCTTGTTCGCCAAATATTTGTAACCAAGCACTTACATCTAAAAATCCAGTGCCTGATGATGCCGGATTTGGCATAACGATTTTGCCTTTGTATTCAGGCTTAGTGAGATCTTGCCAAGAAGTGGGTTTAGATAACCCCAATTTTTGTGCTTCTATCGTGTTGTAGCAAATCGTTGCCGCCCAGACATCCATACCAACCCAAGTTGGCGGGTTGTTGCTATCACGAAATTTCACATCAATATCATCTAACTGCGCCGGAGCATAAGGCTCAAGCATATTTTGCGCTTTTAATATTGCTAAACTTGATGCAGCTAATCCCCACACAACATCGGCTTGAGGACGATCTTTTTCTGCTAATAATTTAGCGGTGATAATCCCCGTTGAATCTCTTACCCATTTTATTTTTATATCGGGATATTTAGCCTCAAATGCTTGTTTATAAGCTTGTAATTGTTCACTTTCTATTGCGGTGTATACCGTAATTTCAGTCGCTGCAAAGACCGTTCCCGCAGAGAATAATAAGCTGGTGGCAAGTATCAGTTTTTTTAACATCATGCGATTTTCCTAGTATTGCTATGTGAGAGAATTAAACCTTTAAATTTATTGCTTAGCTTCACGCTGATGCCACGCTTGTGTTCGGCGAATAACACCTTGCGAAGCAATAGATAACAATATCGAAACCCCTGCCGAGGTGGTTAAAATCAATGTCGACATAGCCGCCGCGCCACCAATATTGCCCGCATCATCCATATTCAATACCGCAACCGCGGCTAAAATAGTGTCTGGGCTATAAAGGAAGATCGCCGCGGAAACCGTTGTCATAGCAGAAACAAATAGATAACGATAAATATCTAATAATGCCGGCAAACAAAGAGGAATAGTGATACGCCAAAAGTGACGATATAAAGGCGCTTTTAAGGATAATGAAGCTGCCTCGAATTCTTTATCTAACTGGCGCAGTGCCGTGCTCGCAGTCATATAGGCAGTAGTGAAAAAGTGTGCAATGGAGCACAGCACTAATAACACCATACTGCCGTATAAAAAGTTCAGTGGATTATTCGGTAAGTTAAAGAAAAATACATATCCTAATCCCAACACTAACCCCGGAACAGCCATCGGTACAAAACTTAGCATACGTAACAGATTGTTAAGCCAAGAGTGAGAAGCCGTTTTCTCTATTAAGTAAGCGCCCATAAAGATCAGAAAGCAGCCGATAGTGGCAGTGTAAAATGCCAAAATAATACTGTTGGTATAGGCGAGCCATCCCCCTGGCAATCCTTCAAAATTATAATGACGTAACGAAAACGATAAGTTATAAGGCCAGAACTGAATAAAAGAGGAGTAAACGGCCGTACCGAATACCAATAAAAATAGCGCGCAAATAAGCATCACAAATATTAGATAAAGCGTGTCACGCTGAAAATTAGCTTTTGGTAAATAGAATTGGGCACGCGAGCTCATTGCATCACGTTGACGTTTACGTAACCAAACATCGACACCGAAGGTCAACAATGCAGGTAGCAATAACAACATACCGATTAAAGCACCGCGGCCAAATTGTTGCTGACCAAGCACGGCTTTATAGGCTTCTAACGCCAGTACTTGATAATCTCCGCCGACGACAACCGGAATACCAAAGTCAGTAATAGTTAACGTAAATACCAAGCACAATGCTGCGAAAATCCCATGTCGGCTCGATGACCAAGTGACACTACGAAAAGTGCGCCAAGAAGAGGCCCCTAAGCTAGATGCAGCATCAAATAAACGAGCATCAGACATGGATAATGCGGAGAGTAAAATCATTAGCGCATGAGGAAAAGTGTAGATCACCTCACCAAGCACTAATCCCCAATAACCATAAATATTCTCTGTGAGTAAGCTACGCAATAGCCCTTGGTTACCAAATAGATAAACCAATGCAATACCCGGTAGCATAGAAGGAGCGAGTAAGGGTAATAGTGATATTCCACGCCACAAGGATTTAAAAGGGATCAAGGTGCGATGTAGAGCATAAGCAAACAGGTAAGCCAGTGGCACTGTAATAACAGCAACGCTTAACGAAACACTAATACTGTTACCCACCAACCACAGAAAATTAGCACTGGTGAACAAATCAATAGCGGCCTGAAAACCACCACCTTGTGATATATCAGGCGTAAAACCTCGCCAGAAAATAGCCAATAAAGGCAATAAAACCCCAAGAGTAAGTAAGCAAATAATAAATAACTTACCACCAGCAACAAACAAACTATCTAAACGATTAATAGATTTGGTAGGTACTATCACTGACATTATCTCGCTACCTTACGCAAATATGTGTAGTTCATTAGCCGGTAAAGTCACTTTAACTTTACCGTTTTGAATACTATGTAGCTCAGCAGCAGAGATCTCGGCTTGTAATAAATGTCCCGGTAAATGGTCTAATTCAAACTTCATAATGCAACGACTTCCCAAAAACACCACATTTTGTATATTGGCATCGTATTGATTATGTTTGTTTTGTATTGGGTTAATTTTGATTGATTCAGGTCGACAAAAGAGACGCCCTTGATTATGAGGTATTGCAGTATGTTTTAATTGGACTTCTCGTGAGCCAATCATCGCCTCACCGTGCTGATTTCTATTGAAAGGTAACCAGTTACCTTTTCCTACAAACTCTGCAACAAATGGTGTTTGTGGATGGTTGTAAATCTCTTCACTACTGCCGTACTGTTCAACCTTGCCGTTATTCATTACAGCTATCCTATCGGCCATCAGCATGGCTTCATCTTGATTATGAGTGACCATTAGCGTAGTGATATTTAAGCTTTGCTGTAAATTACGTAGCTCCACACACAAATGTTCACGCACTTGTGCATCTAATGCCGACATTGGCTCATCCAGTAATAGTAAAGAAGGGGCAGGAGCCAAAGCACGAGCCAATGCCACGCGCTGTTGTTGACCGCCAGATAATTCTCCTGGATATTTTTTCTTTCGATCTTGTAAACCAACTAACTCCAGCATTTCATTAACGCGATCTTTAATCACATTACGAGGCTGACCGGCTAAACCATACGCAATATTCTGCTGTACCGTCAGGTTAGGAAATAATGCATAGGACTGAAATAAGATCCCATAGTCACGGGCTTGAGGGGGAAGGTGTGAGATATTGTTATCGTAATTAAAGATACTACCGTGATCTTGTGTTTCTAATCCGGCAATACAACGTAATAATGTGGTTTTTCCACATCCAGAAGGCCCTAATAGGCAGACTAACTCGCCTTGTTTAATCTCTAAAGAAACACCATCTAAAGCAATAAATTGATTAAATCTCTTTTGAATATTCTCTACACGAATATGTGGCATTGAGCCATTTTGTGAGTTTATATTGAACTGTAACATATCGCTTACCACGCCAATTTATGATGATTGACTAGAGATTAAGCGACAATGA
>NZ_CAWQOK010000057.1:0-15857 GCF_963896075.1 Proteus sp. G4415 | reverse complement strand
TATGCCAATAAGACGACATCTTTAGGTGACAGCAGTAAAGCTGATGGTAATGAATCGACGGCACTTGGATATAATACTTGGGCGCATTCAGATCAATCAACAGCGATTGGCGCAAGTGCAGGGGCTGAAGGTGAAAATGCAACGGCTATTGGACATAAAAGTACCGCAATTGGCGATAATACATTGTCATTAGGTAGTGGTGCAACGTCTATTGGTAACGGGGCGATTTCCATTGGTTCAGGAGCAGTTAGCCAGAAAAAAAATGCCATTAGTATCGGTGAAAATATTACAAATAATGCAGAAAATAGTGTTGTTTTAGGCGGTAATAGTCAACTTACTGATGATGCAAGTCACTCGGTTATTATAGGAAGTCACTCATTCGGAACAGCAAGTAATGCTATTATATTGGGGGATAAAAGCACTAATAATCGCAATAATTCATTATCAATAGGGAGTAATGATAATCAACGGCAGATAGTTAATGTTGCCGCAGGTACAGAAAATACTGATGCGGTTAATGTTGCTCAATTAAAAAAAGAAAGTCAAAGTGTTCTAAAAGAAGCTGATAATCATATTAGTGATAATAATGAAAAAATATATAATGAAATACAAAAGGAAAAAGAATTCATTATTAATGATACAAAAAATCAAATAAATGAAAATAATAACACTATAAAATCCTATATAGATAATACAAATTCTTTAACGTTAAAAAAAAGTGAAGAAAAAGCCAATGAATTAGCAAATAATGCAGAAAAAAAAGCAAATCAATATACAGATAATCAATTATCTAAATCTGAAAATAATATTAAAGATTATACAAATAGTAAAATAATTGAAATTGAAAATAAGGGGAAATCATATACGGACTTTAAAGTAAATGAACATAATGATAAAGTGGTGCGCACATTGATAACACAAAAAATGAAATTTTAATTTCAACAGATGATAAAGTAAATAAATCAGAAACAAATGCTAATCATTATACGGATAGTGAAATAGCTAAAATTGCTTCAGGTATTGATAATATCATCATACAGAACAATAAAAAGATCACACGAGAGCGTGAAAAATATATCACTCAGAAAGAAAGTGAGTATATTAATACTACAAATACAATAATTAATGAAAGAGATGAATCTTTGAGAGATTATATTGAACAATCAAGAAAAGATTCAATTTTAGTTGCAAATCAGTATACCAATGAGAAGATTAAGAATATTTTTATTGATAACAAAGCCGCGCTTAAAAATATGGATAATAAGATAGATAAAGCTGACAAAAGAGCAAGTGCGGGTGTTGCTTCTGTTGCAGCGATGGCAAATATTCCTTATGTCACTGATCGCACCTTTAGTTTAGGTGTTGGTGTTGGGAATTATCGTAACGCCAATGCACTGGCAACGGGAGCACAATATCAAATTATCGACAATGCCGTTATTCGTGTATCAGCATCATGGAATACGGAAGATAGAGCTGTAGTTGGTGGAGGGATCTCTTATGGTTGGTAATATCAACTTTATGTTCTATTAACTAGGATAGAGCAACAAATAAGGTTGTTATCTTCTATTATAAATTGGCTTTTATTTGTATTTGCTAAATAATAAAGATAACAACCTTTGTTTGATAAGATGAGTAAATAATGATCTATCTGCATTCTGGTGGCGGTGACTCCGCTAAACAACAAAGAGTTAATCAAGCCGCAACAGATAAAGCGCAACAAATTGCCCAAGATCAGCAATCTTTACTCTATACCATCTCCTCAGAGAGTGATTTTCCGACGACGGTTGAAAATATCGGCGCTATTTTATTAATTGAGCCCAGTATTGAATTAGCTCTAGAGGTGTGTCGCCGTTATCAATCATCAACAGAGATAGTGATGGCTGAAAGTGCAATCACGGGGGCAAAGTTGACTGTATGCCAAATTGAATTTGAAGTGATAAAAATTTGTGTTATTTAACGGCTAAAGTTGTTGCAACGTCTTCCTGTTATCCACATTAACTGTGGATAACTCTTGCTTTACATGTGAGTAATCAATTTACCCATTGATTTTATTTGATATTTTCATGTGATTGAAAAGTATCCACAAAGATTTATCTGATCAAATAAAATTGGACGATATTAATTAACCCACAGCATAATAAAATCTGCCGTTTTTAATTTGAAGAATAAAACGACAGATTAGCGGTTATAAAAGCGATGGTTTATCGAATAAAGGGGTTGGCTTACCATGCTCATCAACGGCAACAAAATTAAATTGGCCGTGGATCACTTCTTCTCGTCCTTCGGCATACATATCTTCGAGAAAAATAGAAACATTTACCGTTAGACTGGTACGCCCGACACGTATTACCTCACCAACTAATTCAATAATGGTGCCAGAAGGAATAGGGTGATTAAAATTAATTTTCTCTGTAGAAACTGTCACTAAACGTTTACGGCAAAAGCGCGTAGCGGTAATAAAAGAGACTTCATCCATCCATGCTAATGCCGTTCCGCCAAAGAGTGTGGAGTGATGATTGGTGGTGGTTGGAAAAATAACTTTAGAGACGCGGGTGATTGAGTGTTTAATTTTATCTTGCAACTCTAGAGATAAATCCGTTGTGGACATAATAAAACCTTATCTTTCTATACAGTAGGGATGATCCTAAAGTATAAAATAGAGAAAAATGAAAGCAAAGGAGAGGAATAGATGATATTCCTCTTTAATTTTAAAAGGTTATTTCACCGGTTAAAAATAGTACAGCATCACCAGTAAGCAATAAGCGCTCTTGTTTGAGTTCACACTGTATATTGCCTCCCCTCGCGGAAACTTGTCTGGCATTTAATTTATCTTTGTTTAATTTTTTTGCCCAAATTGGTGCTAATACACAATGTGAAGTGCCAGTTACCGGATCTTCATTAACCCCTTTACGTGGTGCAAAAAAGCGTGAAATAAAATCAAAAGGCGCATGACCTTTCGCCGTCAATATTACACCGGGAAGTGGTAGTTGTGTTATAGCATTAAAGTCAGGTTGATAATCAATAACCTTGTTAGGATCAGCCACAAAGCAGGTATATCTGTCGTGAGATTGCCAAACTTCTTCAATATCTATGTTTAGTGCCGCTTCTAATGACGGTTTTATGGTTGGATTTAATGATGCAGGTACTTGAGGAAAATCGAGAGTAAAACTTGAGGAGTGACAAGATACCGTGAGTTCTCCAGACAGAGAATGGAATTTAAAGCTTGTCGCAGGTGCTTTGTTAATCGTTTTTAATACAAAAGCCGTAGCTAAAGTCGCATGACCACATAGGGGAACTTCTACTTTAGGCGTAAACCAGCGAATATGATTGGCAACTAAAAAAGCCGTTTCAGGTAAACCAATCTCATTAGCTAATTTAAGTAGTGTGTCATCGGGTAGCCATTTATCTAACAAAATAACCGCAGCCGGATTTCCGGAAAAAGGTGTTGAAGTAAAAGCGTTAACATAATAAATGGGAAGCGTGTTCATAAAGTACCTTAATCGGAAAGAGGAAGAAGAAACAATTTAGCAGAGCAAAACAGTGATAAAAAGTGGCTGGAAGTAAAAATAAGAAGTAGGGGATTGAGTAGAAGATTTGTTTACAGAGGGGAAAATCAATAAAAAAGCCATATCATTATTTGATATGGCTTTATGAGAGAGGCTGGCTAATTATGCTTGCGCATTCTCTTTATCATCTGCACTTTGTAACAGTTTACGCACAGGAATAATTAATGCTGCAAGAACAACGGCACAAATAACCAATGCTATAGAGACGTGAGAGAAGAAATCAGGCATAACATCAAGTTTATCAGGACGAATATTTCCACCCATTAAACCTGCGGCTAAGTTACCTAATGCACTCGCACAGAACCATAAACCCATAACCTGTCCACGCATTCTTGCTGGCGCTAAAATAGTCATCGTCGCAAGTCCTATAGGGCTTAAACATAATTCACCTAGGGTCAGCAATAAAATACTGGAAATTAACCATAATGGTGAAACACCACTGCCTGTTGCAAGCACGCTTTCAGAGGCGTACATCATGACGGTAAAGCCACCTGCAGCGAATAAAATACCAATCACAAATTTGCTCATGCTACTTAAATTCATATTGTTGCGTGCTAGCATTGGCCATAACCAGCTAAATACAGGGGCAAGAATAATAATAAATAGCGCATTGACGGACTGGAACCAAACCGCAGGGATCTCAAAGCCCATAAAATTTAGATCAGTATAGTCGTTAGCAAATAAGTTAAATGAGGTTGGTTTTTGTTCGAATGCAGACCAGAACAGGGCCGCTGAAACTAATAATAGGAAGCAAACAAACAGGCGAGAACGGTCACTACTACTTAATCCTGCAAATAGGAATAAATAGATAAAGTAGGCGATAACACTGCCGGAGATCACATAAACCATAAAATTGGCAACAATAACCGGATTAAATGGAATAGTGCCTGAAATAATTAAACCAACAATGGCAATTAATATCACAGCAAGTGCTAATACCCATTGTCCGACATTACGACGCACAACAGTAGGGCGATCCCAACTTGAATCTAAGCCAACTTCTTTATCAAAGCGACGCATTGTCGGTACGGCATAAAAGCGGAAGATCAGTAGTGCAACTAGCATACCAATACCACCAATACCAAAGCCCCAATGCCAGCCATAATCACGGACTAAGAAACCGGTGATCAGTGGTGCGATAAACGAGCCCATATTGATCCCCATATAAAACAAGGAGAAACCACCATCGCGGCGTGTATCATCTTTTTTATACAGGGTTCCCACCATAACAGTGACACAGGTTTTAAATAGGCCTGTACCTAATACGATAAGCAATAAGCCGATAAAAAATAGGTTCTGAGACCAAAACGCTGAAAGTGCGATAGAAAGGTGCCCTAATGCAATAAAGATAGAGCCATACCAAACCGCAAGACGTTGTCCCAACCAATTATCAGCCAGCCAACCTCCTGGCAATGATGTTAAATAAACACCACCAGCAAAAATTCCCACAATAGCAGATGCCTGCTCTCGAGGAATATCCATACCACCTTCATAAACGGTTGCAGCCATAAATAGGATTAATAATGGGCGAATACCGTAGAAAGAAAATCTCTCCCACATTTCTGTGAAGAACAGAGAGCTTAAAGGGTATGGATGGCCAAAAAAGGTTCGGCTTGATTTTGAGTGAGTAGATTGCATCTTAAATTCCCAAAAAAAACCTTTGCAGGTCGTTTGCAAGTAAAAAGAACAAAATATCAGTAGGAGGCAATACAGAATTATTTCATTCTGTTATCAATTGCCACTACATTTAATTAATATATTTTTAACACACTTTTAGTGAACTTCAGTGACTAAAAGCATATTTAATACTTTATAAACCATTTTTTAGTGCAAAAGTCGATAAAAATCTCATTTTGCAATAGTTAACCTTGCAATTTTTTGAAAAAAAAGACAAGAAAAAGTAAAGAGGTGTAAACATGGTGTGTAAATATTTTTCTTATTAAACAATAAATTATGAAAAATAAAATAAAAAAATTAACAATTAGACCTTTAAGAGAGAAAGTGTAATTTTTTATTGAAAAAAAACTATTAACTAAATCTATTGGTGGATTTTTTGACTATTTTCTTTGCGGGGTACGAAAGCTTATCCATGAGTAAATAAGATTAAAAAATACCACCGCAGCGGTGAAATAAAAAACAGCTCTAAATCCATAATTGGCCGCAACAAACGCGCCCATTAACGGTCCAGTAACATTTCCTACATCTCGTAAGGCTTGATTATAGCTGAAAATTCGACCAGCAATTGCAGGCGTAATATTGTATAAAATAAGCGTTTGTACCGCAGGTAACATGGCAGCGTTTACCGCACCCAATAAAAAACGTAATGCGCCTAGTTCCCAATAATTACTGACGAGTGCCATCGGAATAAGCATAAAAATAGATAAACCCAATGTGAAAATAAGCACCTTATCAGGGCCTATGCGATCACCTAATTTGCCAAAACGAGGGGCACTAATTAAAGCGGCAATACCGGGAACAGATGCAATCACACCACTAATAAAGGCAAGATTACTGATAGAGCCGGCTAGATCACGGATATAAAGTGTTAAAATAGGCGTAACAGAGCCTGTTGCCACTTGGATAATCATGGTGGTGAAAAACAGGCAAATGACTAATCTTTTATTTTTGAGTGATGAAAAAACTTGCTGGGTGGATAATGCATCTTTTTTAGAAACAGGGGTAAAATTTTCGCTAACAAAAAATAGGGTCACTATAAAACAGATAAATAAAACCGCGGCTGTAATAAAGAAAACCGGACGTAAACCGTAGAGATCGGCAAGTATTCCACCAATTAATGGCCCAATTAATGCGCCACTTACTGCACCCGTAGAAAGAGTTCCTAATGCCCAACCACTTTTTTTAACGGGCACTTGTGTGGCGATAAGAGCATTAGCATTAGGCACAAAACCCCCTAATACCCCTAATAAAGCGCGTAAAATTAATAGTTGCCAAATATTTTGAGCAAAACCAATGAGTACCATGACGATCGCCATACCTAAGGCAGAACGTAATAGCATTAATTTGCGTCCTTTTCTATCTGACAATTTTCCCCAAAAAGGTGCCGCTATGGCAGAAAAGAGAAAAGTAATACTAAAAGCGACACCAGTCCATAGGTTTAAGGACTCATGATCTTTAATGCCAAGCTCTTCTACATACAATGGTAGAAAAGGCATAATCAAGCTAAAGCCGGCACCCGTTAAAAAACAACCAAACCAGACAATGTAGAGATTTCGTTTCCAAGAATTGTTGCGGGGCTTTAGGTTCATGTCACTCCTTTATCTAAGAATGTAAACGAAGCACATAAAGTGAGAATAATGGTGTTTGCGTTGTTTTTTTTATCTCAATGTTGGTTATCTATTCTTAAATAAGAATATCGCCATAATACAAAATAACAACGATAGGTAGTGCTTTATAATGTGTTTATTTGCAGGAAATAATAGTAGTGAGTATGGCTAATTTTATTATTTTAGTCTTGTATTTTAATCTTGGTTAAGAGAGTCAATCTGTTTGTCAGTGACTGTTTTTTTATTAAAACAGTCACTGATGGGGACTAGTGTACTTTCTTTATCTCATTATATAAAGAAGCTTCTCCAGGTGGGCGGGTTTTAAAACGACGGTGTAACCACATATATTGATCAGGAGCACGTAAAATTTCTTGTTCGACCACTTTATTCATTGCGATAGCGGTGTTTTCTTCACTATCGATGGGAAAATCAGCTACGGCAGGTGAAATAATCAGTTCATAACCTTTTGCTTCAGGTAAGCGCTTTGGTGTAAACGGGATCAGAGCCGGATGACTGGTTTTGACTAGAATATAGGTTCCTGTTGTTGTCGCTGCTTTATCTACGGCAAAAAGTGGGGCAAAGACACTCTTTCGTGGGCCGTAATCGTGGTCAGGGGCATACCAGAGGATCTCTCCTGCTTTTAAATTGCGGATCATACCTTTGACATCTTTTCTATCTAACATAAATTTGTTAGAACGCAAACGACCCCAAGTTTGTAACCAGTCCATAACTGGATTGTCATTAGGGCGATACACACCAATACCGGGGTTTAGCATGCCAAATATACGTGCACCTAACTCTAGAGTTAAAAAGTGTATACCAACGACAATAATACCTTGGCCAGTTTCTTGTACTTTTTGAATATTTTCTCTACCACTGATTTTAAACCAACGTTTCACACGCCAATCAGGCCAAAACCAAGCCATTCCTGTTTCAAATAGCCCCATACCTACGGATTCGAAGTTTTTATTCACTAACGCTTCACGTTCATTTTTAGGCATGTCAGGAAAACATAGCTCAAGATTACGTTCTGCTATTTGTACACGTTTTTTTAAAAAGACTTTAGATAAACGACCTAGCCGTGTACCCAACCAGTAGATAACGGGATAAGGGAGCAGAACGAGAAGATAGAGTAATCCTATCCCCAACCATGTCAGCCAATATTTGGGCTGTAAAAATGATGTTTTAAATGGAGGTGACTTTATCATAAGCCTATCTATTTACTATTTTTCCAATGAATATTCTATATTGTGACACTTTTTACCGCAGATCAGAAATTTTGTCATAAATTTGGCGCTACAATATCAATTCCTTGTAATGCGGTAACTAATTCTGCGATATTTTTAACGGCCATTTTATCCATTACTTTTGCTCGATGTACCTCAACTGTTCTGATAGAAACACAGGCAGTTTCAGCAATTTCTCGATTCATTAGGCCTTGAATAACATAATATGCAATATCTTTTTCTCTTGGTGTTAGTGAGGCATAACGGCGACGGATATCATCAGCCGTAAAGCGTGTTGCAGTTTCAGTAAAGGCGGATTTCAGTGCAGAGAGTAATGCATTGCTATCAACGGGTTTTTGTAAAAAATCAATGGCACCTTTTTTTATTTCTTCAACCGCCATCGGAATATCACCATGACCCGTTAAGAAAATCACTGCTAGCGTACTGTGTTTTTCAATTAAATATTGATGTACTTGTCTACCATCTGCTTTAGGCATTCTCATATCTAACAGCACAACCCCTTGCTGATAAAGGTCAATATTATGGAGAAAATATTCGCTGTCATTCCAAACCTGCGCCGCATAACCTAAGCTTTCTAATAGAAATTGGCAAGCATCGGTGACGGCGAGATCGTCATCAACCAGATGAATTGTTGGCATTTTTCTTCCTCTAATTATTGTTATTGGGGAAAATAAGGGTGATTTTTAATCCAACATTATTTTGCTTATCTTTTTGATTTTCTATGTGAATATCAGCACCTTGTGAATTTAATAAGCGTTGGCAAATCACCAAACCTAAACCAAGACCTTCTGTTTTGGTGGTTTGAAAAGGGGAGAAAGGTTGTTCAAGCTGGCTATGGCTCATTCCTCCCGCATCATCTTTGATCACAATTAACAACCTATCTGGCGCTTTATGGGTGCTTATCTGTAGCACTTTAGTACCCGCCTGTAGGCTATTGGTGATCAAATTAGATAATATTTGCTCTAATAATGTTTCAGGTAAGTATAGGGTATCATGTTTATCAATCTTAGTGATCAGAGTCACTTGTGGATATTTTTCATCAATACGTAATAACCGCCAAATATGTTCAATACATTGGGCAATATTTTGTTCTGACAGTGGCACTGTATCACTATTTGCTGATTGCTTACCTACCCATAAACGTAGATTGCGAATAATATCTGCGCCACGTTGGGCTTGCTGGTCTATCTGTCGTAACGCGGGGAGTAATGGATGATTTTTGTTCTCTTTTTCTAGGCGGATCGCACTACCTTGGGCATAACTTTTGATCGCAGAAAGAGGTTGATTAAGCTCATGAGCAAAGCCTGACGCCATTTCACCTAAAATATTTAAACGCTGAGCTTGTTCTAATGCCTCTTTTTGCTCTCTTAAATGGATATGCGCTTGTTCTAATTGATGGCTACGTCTTCTGACCAAATAACTAATCCAGATTTGGTTGAAAACCAGTAAGATAATGGCACCCAATGATAATCCGATAATAAAACGGTGCTGGATAGCCCAAATTTTCGCATCTTGCCAAAGTTGTCGCTGCCTTGGGTGTTGGTTGACTTCTCGGAGTAAATTTTCCACTTGAGAATGAGAAGCGGGTGCCCCCCATTTCATGGCGTCGCTTTCATCATTGAGTAATGTTCGTGTCACTTTATCCACTAATGTGTCAGGAACAGTATCTAATGCAGCAAATGACCAATTAGGATAGAGCGGAGTACTAGTTAAACAAGAAGTATTGGTAGAATAATTTAATAATGGACGATAATCTTCTTTATTAATAAGACCTTCGTTATCCATATTTTCTAATAAGCAAACTGGGATGATCGCTGCATTAATATCGCCATCACGTAATAAGTAAAGTAACGCATCAGCCGGAAAACCACTAAAACGTAATGTAAAATCCTGCTCAGGATCAATCCCTTCTTCACGCAGTGCTTTGTAACCTAACAGATATCCACCAAAGGCATCTGGTGCAATGGCGCCAACACGCTTTCCGACTAATTCATGAATCGATGTAATTGCGCTGTCTTTGCGCACCAAAATAAGGCTACCAATCACATTTCTTGTTGTGTTATCAGGCTCATAACCCGAGCGTAAAGAGAGTAACCAACGTAGCGGATATGCACTATCAAGCTGGACAAATTGCGCTGGATTCGTCAATAGAAAATCTACTCTCTTGTCCGCCACTGCTTGCTTCATTTCTGACAAGTTAAGTGGTAACAGCAGAAAGCTATCTGTGGGTATTTGTTGATCTAAGGTATCGATAAGCGGTTGCCAATGTCTTTGGGTTGAGGCGTCGCCTCGCAACGCTAACACACCAATAGTCCACTCTTTGGCAACCGCAGAAGAAGAGAGCAGAAAAAAGAGCAGTAATAAGCTCAAACTAGCGATTTTTTTTATCCCAATTGTCTGTTTTATCGTCATAACTATCTAATGTTAAATATTGTTTTGGATCAAGTTCGCACCGAGTATGTGGTAAACCACAATAGGTGGAGGACTCAGTAATTTTTACAATGCCATAAATACTTATTTTCTATTCCCTTCGCTCAATGTGGCAGGTATTTACTGAGTGATACTGGAGACAAATATGGATCTTGGTAAACGAAAATTCTTACAACAATTAGGGGTCCTTACCGCAGGTGCTTCACTGGTTCCTCTCTCTCAAGCAGGCATTAAACTATCCCCAGAGCGCCGTGAAGGCTCAGAGGATAAACGTTATGGCATGCTGATCGATCTGCGTCGTTGTGTTGGGTGTCAATCTTGTACAGTGAGCTGTACGATTGAAAACCAAACGCCACAAGGACAATTTAGGACGACAGTAAACCAATATCAAGTTGCTATCAAGGGGCAAGAGGGAATAACGAACGTCTTACTCCCTAGATTATGTAACCATTGTGACGAGCCTCCGTGTGTACCTGTTTGTCCTGTTCAAGCAACATTTCAACGCAAAGACGGGATCGTCGTGATTGATAATGAACGTTGTGTAGGCTGTGCTTATTGTGTGCAAGCATGTCCTTATGATGCCCGTTTTATCAACCATTCCACTCAGACAGCCGATAAATGTACTTTTTGTGCTCATCGCCTAGAAGTTGGGTTATTACCTGCCTGTGTTGAATCTTGTGTGGGGGGCGCTCGTATTATCGGTGATATGAAAGATCCACACAGCACAATAAGTAAAATGATCCGCGAGCATGAACATGAATTAAAAGTACTTAAACCAGAAAGTGGCACCTTGCCACAAGTTTTTTATCTTGGTTTAGATGATGCATTTGTGCAGCCATTAGTTGGACAAGGGCAACCCGCATTATGGCAGGAGGTTCACTCATGATTTCATCCGTTTCGCAAATTCAAGAAGTGATAGCGATCCCCCAAGAATACTTTTGGTTACCTTGGGCAGTTCAATATTTCTTTTTTATCGGCATTGCGTGTTGCGCAACACTTTATGCATGCTGGCAATGTTGGAAAGGGCGTACAGGTAATCCTCGTTTAGAAGCTGTTGCGGTTTTTATTGCCGTTACGGCGGGGATCACCGCCCCTTTAGCATTAACCGCTGATCTCCATCAAACCGCACGTGTTTGGCATTTTTATGCTTATCCAACGCCTTGGTCGTGGATGGCATGGGGATCACTATTACTGCCACTCTTCTCTGCATTTAGTATTTTGTACTTTATTGCCATGGTCGTGCGTTTAGTGTGGAAACGTGAATATAAGTTAACGCGTTGGGTTGCTTTAGCCTGCGCCTTAACCTCGATAGGTTTATTGCTCTATACCGGCCGTGAAGCTTCTATTTTAAAAGCAAGACCGGTGCTTTATACCTACTGGCTGCCGATATTACTGTTTTTTAGTGCCATGCAAGTATTGCCTACGCTATTAGCATTAGGTACGCGACGAGAGCCTGTGTATCAGCGTGAACTGGCTATGTGGTTTATCGGATCTTTAATGTTACTTGCTGTATGTACAGGTTTTTGGATTGCGGGTGATACTATTTCAGGACAAGCTATTAGGCAACAATTGGCAATGGGAAGTTTAGGCTGGTGGAGTGCGATAGGGGTTATTGCCTTATGGATAGTGTCTGTTGCTATGGGCGGTTTAATGGCAAAACAGGCACGCTCAGTGGCATTTATTACCGTAATGGCTTTTATTTCAATGGGATTGGCGTGGGTATTACGTTGGCTAATGTTAATGGGAAGCCAATATATTCCCAAATATAACATTATTACCAATCCTTATCAGTTCCCGCTGGGTAATGATGGATTATTAGCGATTGTTGGAACATTTGGGCTTTGGATAGCGTTAACCATTATATTCAGAGAAAGTATTCGTTGGGTTGTCAGGAGAGTACAGCATGGCTAAGTTTACAAGACGTCAATGGCTTAAAGGTGGATTGGTTATCGGTGGTATTGCCGCATTTGCTGCCAGTTATCGCGATGTTGCTAAGCGTGCTGTCGACGGTCTCGTTGATGGGACTTCTGGTAAGGTTACTTTGGATAGGATCAACGGTAACTCTTTATTACCAGAAGGTAAAATCACGGCGAAAGCGAATTGGCAACCTAATACCAATCAAGCTGTTTGTATGACTCAGTGCTTTGGCTGCTGGACTCAGTGCGGTGTGCGTGCGAGAGTCGATCGTAACAATAATCAAGTATTACGTATTGCAGGAAATCCTTATCACCCATTATCTCAGGATATCCATTTTGGTTATAACATGCCAATAAAAGAAGCCTTTGAAAAAATGGGGGGCGAAAGTGGTTTAGCTAACCGCTCTACGGCTTGTGCTCGTGGTGCGACGATGATGGAAAGCCTCGATAGTCCTACTCGTATTCTTGAACCCATGAAACGAGTGGGTAAACGAGGTGAGGGGAAATGGCAACGAATTAGCTTTGAGCAACTGATCAAAGAAGTGGTTGAGGGGGGCGATTTATTTGGTGAAGGGCATGTTGATGGCTTACGTGCTATCCGCGATTTAGCAACACCCATTGATCCTAAACAGCCAGCCCTAGGACCTAAAGCAAATCAGTTATTAGTTACTAATGCTGGGGATGATGGCCGAGATAGTTTTATTCGTCGTTTTGCACAAAATGCCTTTGGTAGTAAAAATTTTGGGGCTCATGGCTCTTATTGTGGATTAGCGTATCGTGCCGGCTCCGGTGCATTAATGAATGATCTGGATAAAAACGCTCATGTGAAGCCTGATTGGGATCATGTTGAATTTGCACTATTTTTAGGTACTTCACCTGCGCAATCAGGTAATCCATTTAAACGCCAAGGTCGCCAATTAGCGAATGCGCGTATTCGTGGTTCGTTTAACTATGTAGTTGTGGCACCTGCTTTGCCATTAACCACCACGTTAGCGAATGATCATGGTCATTGGGTACCCGTACAACCGGGAACAGATGCTGCTTTAGTGATGGGTATGATCCGCTGGATCATTGAAAACAAACGCTATAATGCTGAGTATTTATCGGTGCCCAGTGAAGTGTCGATGAATAATGTTGGAGAGCGAAGCTGGACTAATGCGACACATTTAGTCATTAGTGATGAAAATCATCCACTGTCAGGGCAGATGTTAACCGCCGCGCATCTTGAGGATATTGCCGATGATGGCGAAGCGCAAAATATGGTTATAGCCCTTAATGGACAGCTTACAGCAGCGACGCAAGTAGACAGAGCACAGCTTTTTGTTACTCAAAAAGTGACATTAAAAACAGGTATTGAGGTTACAGTAAAATCAAGTTTCCAATTATTAACTGAAGCTGCAAGTCGCATGTCATTGGCGGAGTATAGTGAACGTTGTAAAGTACCTGAAAGCACTATTGTTGCCTTAGCGCGTGAATTTACTGACTATGGACGAAAAGCTGCGGTTATCTCACATGGTGGCATGATGGGGGGAAATGGTTTCTATACGGCGTGGAGTGTCATCATGCTAAACGCTTTAATTGGAAATCTAAACCTGAAAGGGGGAGTATCTGTCGGTGGAGGTAAATTTAATGGTGCGATAGATGGCCCTCGTTACAACATGGATAGTTTTAAAGGCAAAATTAAGCCTAAAGGAATGGTGCTATCGCGCAGTAAAGTGGCTTATGAACAATCTGATGAATACCGTGAACGGATCGCGAAAGGGGAGTCTCCTTATCCTGCTAAAGCGCCGTGGTATCCGTTTGCCGCAGGGCAATTAACAGAGCAACTGGGGTCGGCATTAGCGGGTTATCCTTATTCATTAAAAGCATGGATAACCAATATGACGAACCCGCTATACGGTATTGCAGGTATTCGCCAAGTTATGGAAGCGCGTCTTAAAGATCCACAGCATCTACCATTGATTATTGGTATCGATGCTTTTATGAATGAGACCACTGCACTGGCGGACTATATTGTGCCTGATACGCATAACTTTGAAAGTTGGGGATTTAGTGCGCCGTGGTCTGGTGTACAAGTCAAAGCCAGTACGGCACGTTGGCCGATTGTAGAGCCTCGTGTGGCGAAAACAGCCGATGGTCAACCTATATCAATGGAAACTTTCTGCATTGCGGTTGCTAAAGCATTAGACTTACCCGGCTTTGGTGAAAATGCGCTAGAAGATAAAGATGGGCATTTCCACGCAATTAATAGTGCTGAAGATTATTATCTGCGTGTAGCGGCTAATATTGCCTTTATGGGCGAGCAGCCTGTAGCACCTGCCAGCCATGAAGATATTTTATTAAGTGGTGTCGATCGTATTCTTCCTGCTATTACTGCCACTTTAAAAGAAGAAGAAGTCCTAAGGGTGGCGAATATTTATACTCGTGGTGGGCGTTTTGCCCCTTATGATAAAGCATGGAATGGTGATGCGACAGGCCCGCAATGGAAGAAACCATTACAGATCTGGAATGAAAATGTAGCGAAGAATCATCATGCTATTACCGGTGAGCGATATAGTGGTTGCCCAACTTATTATCCACCGCGTTTATCTGACGGTAGCGATATACATCAACATTTTCCACAAGAGCAATGGCCATTAAAACTGATGTCCTTTAAATCTCATGTGGTAAGTAGCTCAACGGGCATGATCCAACGTTTAAGAATGGTAAAACCAAGCAATTTAGTCGCGATTAATCCGCTAGATGGTGAAAAATGGGGGATCAAGCATGGTGATAAAGTGCGCATAGTGACCCCTGGTGGAGAGGTTGAGGCTGAAATTAGTTTATTAGAGGGGGTTATGCCTGGAGTGTTAGCGATTGAACATGGTTATGGACATAAAGAGCTAGGCTCACGTCAACACTATTTAGATGGGCAACCATTAGCTATGGATAAAGCAATAGGTAGTGGTATTAACTTAAACGACTTAGGCTTTGCTGATCCAACACGAGAAATAACGAATACTTGGTTAGATTGGGTTTCTGGTGCCTCTGTACGTCAAGGATTACCGGCAAAGATTGAGCGTATCGCCTAATAGTATGTAGCAATAGTGTCTTTTTGTTGTTGATGACTCTATTGGTGCTCACTTCACTCTAGGATAGCTGTAAGAGTGAAGTGAGTCATGCTATGACATATTGTGCTTATTAATATGTTTAGTGTCATATTGAATATGAAGAAGATTTTTTATGTTATAAAACGTTGCTCTTAGGTGATTAAATATTTTTAATTTTTGATATGTTCACCCATATTTATAATCCTATTATAGAGTTCAATGTTAAGTAATAGGAATTTGTTATTTCCTCAATTAATTAAACTATTAGCTTCATAATTTCATTCCATAAAATATATCAATCATTAAACGATAAGTTTGTATTTAT
>NZ_CAWQOK010000056.1:0-73749 GCF_963896075.1 Proteus sp. G4415 | reverse complement strand
TTATAAAGTTGAACCTAAACTAACCACGACTATCTCAAAGGATAACAAAGCTATTTTCCCTAATGGCAATATTAAAACACTGAGTGGATCGACTTATAGTAAAATAATTGGTTTTAATGAAATAATCGAGAATAGTGATGAAAAAACGTTTACTTCTTTTGTTCGATATATCGATTGATTAATCTGTTTGGGGGAGTAAGTAGTTTTTTGCTGTCTAAAGTGTAAGAAGGGATATGCGATTGCGATTTTAAGCAGGTGAGCGGAGTTGAATGGGGATTAACTATGTTAATGACAATGATTAAATTATTTGTTCTTATCCCTTATCTATTGTTAGGTGGTTGTAGTGGGCTTATCAATATATATCTGGATAATAAATTCCCCGTCAATATGAATAATGATGGCAAAAAAATCACGGTTTATTCAACTATTTACCCTGAAATGGTAGTGCAAGTCCGAGGTACTTATACATCTAATAAGTGTGAACGTTCTCATTTTAGTGCTGATTATACCGAAGTCACTTATTCCTCTTTAACACAAAAAGTGGAGGTAGAGCGTAAAATAGCAGAGGATAATAAAACCGCAACCTACACCGTGCCTATTGATGGAGGGGGATGGTGTAATTGGAAGTTAGTAGAAATAAAACTAGCGCCAGTCTCTACCATTTATAAAAATCATATGGTGATTAGTAAGGTTATCCAAATTGTCGATGACAAACATTCAAAAATAGAACTATTTACTACATTAGCCCCTGTTATAGTGGAAGAAGATGATCAATCTATCTATTATTCACCATCAATCACGGAAGGTGAGAAAAAACTATCCAATAAATCAGATGGAGAAATCTATTTTAATTATAAAGTTGAACCTAAATTAACCACGACTATCTCAAAAGATGAAAAAGTTATTTTTCCTAATGGGAGTATTAAAGAGCCGACCTTTTCTATTTATACTGGAAGGGTTAGTTTTAATGAAATAATCGAGAATAGTGATGAAAAAGCGTTTACTTCTTTTGTGAGATATATTGATTAATCAATAGGTTACTATTCTAATTCAACTATTAATTTAACTATGCAATCTTATAGATTTATTTGATATGAGCTAACCTTCGATGGTGATCATCTTCTATGTATGTACATTACGTTAAATATGATTCTGTTGCTCCTGACCGTTTACTGTACTTTCCAACGCTTACTAGGCAATAGTACAGTGGTTTTAACAGCAAATCGAATCAGTAAATTGTTATTATCACAATACAATCAAGACCATCCAGAGACAGCAAGATTTCTACCGATTTTTATAGCTTATAACTATTCGATATAATAAAACCTAAATAACCTTATTAATTACGTTAGACCGAAATGAAATAAGTGATATAGTGGTTATATATTGCTTATTTATTATTCTTTTTAGTTATATGAATATGAGCGGAATAACAGAATAATAAGTCTTTTGTAAAGGGATCGTGCTTCTATGAAATTACAACAGTTGCGTTATATCGTTGAAGTGGTGAATAACGATTTAAACGTCTCAACGACAGCAGAGCGTTTATATACCTCTCAGCCGGGGATCAGTAAACAAATTCGTATGCTAGAAGATGAGTTGGGTATACAAATATTCTCTCGCAGTGGTAAGCACTTAACACATGTGACGCCAGCGGGGGAAGAAATTGTCAGATTATCTCGTGAGATATTATCCAAAACAGAAGCTATCCGTTCGGCTGCAGGGGAACACACTTATCCTGATCGCGGTTCGCTTTCTATTGCCACCACTCATACACAAGCGCGTTATGTTTTACCCCCAGTGATTAAAGGTTTTATAGAACGTTATCCCGAAGTGTCATTACATATGAATCAGGGTTCACCGACACAAATTGCAGAAGATGTTTGCCGTGGTAAAAGTGATTTTGCTATAGCGACAGAATCACTACATCTGTATAACGATTTAGTGATGTTACCTTGTTATCGTTGGAATCGTATTGTGGTGGTAACTAAAGATCACCCATTGGCGCAAAAGCGTGAAGTTACCTTACAAGAGCTTGCAACTTACGATATCGTTACTTATACCCATGGTTTTACTGGGCGTTCTGATCTTGACGAAGCCTTTGGTAAAGTGGGTTTAAAGCCTAAAATTGTTTTTACTGCAACGGATGCGGATGTAATAAAAACTTATGTCAGGCTACACTTAGGTATTGGTGTGATTGCGAGTATGGCATTTGATCCGATGCTTGATAGCGATTTAGTCGCTATTGATATGCGTGATAAATTTAGTTATAGCACCACAAAAATTGCATTTCGACGTAGTGGTTTTTTACGCGGTTATATGTATGACTTTATGTGGCGTTTTGCCCCACATCTAACACGTAATTTGGTGGAACAAGCGACAGCTTTACGCACCAATGAAGAAATTGAAGAGTTATTTAAAGATATCGAGTTACCTTTAGTTTAATACGCAAAGGCGGGTATATTATCCCGCCTTTTACCATTATGTAACTTATAACATTAATGCTATTGCAATAAAAAGTCCCCACTAAAAAATGAATCAGATTGAGTAATACTCAACTGACGAAACTTATTTAAAAAAGCATAAAATTGTCGATTAATCAGTGGATCATTAAGTGCACCAATATCAAAAATTGAGGTGATTGTTGTGTATTCTACTGAAATCGTAAATTTTCGCCCCGAACAACTGGCTAATAACATTTTGGCTGTTCGATGTGAGAAACGTAGACTCATTATTTTTAATTTAGGTACAAAAATAAGCTGATTATTATGATTAAGGATTTCCGTCACACCTGCAATAGTTATCGTTTTATAGCTATCAAAGGATTGGCGTATTCCTAGTTCAATTTGTTGTCCCTGATTGCGTAAAAAATCGATAAACTCGGCTAATGACGGTGACGCTGCATTAATGGCTGCACCTAATAACAGTTGCACAAAGGCTTGAGCAATTGAAAAATCAAATGTTTGCTTATCAAGTCGTTTGCTTTCAACTTTATTACGGCTAAGCAAAGGCAAATGATTAAGGGTTTCTAGCCAATGCTCTGGTTGATAATAAGCTTCACTATCTTCTTTTTTTAATACTGAAAGATGATTCGACATAATAGAGATTAAGGCAATTTGTATATCTTTCAGCTGTGTCATGATCATTTTTTCTGATTCGTTAAAACGTTTAGGTGAAGCGATAATAAATTGAACAAGTCCTTCTGTATCTTTGATATTAAGTGTCTGTTGTAATGATTTTATTGCTAAAGGCTGTGGAAAAGGGGGCGTAATAGGTTGTGCAAAATAACTATCAGCCATCATAATCTTTTTTAGTTGTTCGGCTTGTTGATTGTTCATATACATTATCCTTTATTTGCAATAATAGCCCCATTAAATCCTAATTAAGTTAAAAGAAAGAGATTAAGTTTTGTTAGTAATATAATCTCAATAACATCATATTAACAAATCGTGTGGTCCGTAAGCGAAATTTCTCTTTCTATGATATGGTTAATAGATAACCTTACCTATTTTGATAGTTTGTGATTGCTGTCAGCATAAAAATAAGAAGGAGAGGAGCTATGTCGTTACGTCTGAAAAAGGAGAGTCTTTCTACGCTCTCTGTAGGTACTCATCAATATGAGTATTACCGTCTTTCTGAAGTTGCTCGTCAATTAGGGGATATCACTCGTCTCCCTAAATCGTTAAAGGTTCTGCTAGAAAATTTAGTCCGCTATCTTGATGATGATACGGTTGTTGAAGATGATATTAAGGCATTGGTAGATTGGCAAAAAAATGCCCACGCCTCCCGTGAAATTGCCTATCGCCCAGCAAGAGTATTAATGCAAGATTTTACGGGTGTACCTGCCGTTGTTGATTTAGCCGCTATGCGTGAAGCCGTAAAATCTTTGGGGGGAAATGTAGAAAAAGTTAATCCACTTTCTCCTGTTGACTTGGTTATCGACCATTCGGTGATGGTTGATAAATATGCCAGTGATGATGCTTTTGAGAAAAACGTTGAAATTGAAATGCAGCGTAACTATGAGCGTTATCTCTTTTTACGTTGGGGGCAACAGTCGTTTGAACGTTTTCGTGTAGTACCTCCTGGAACGGGCATTTGCCATCAGGTTAACTTAGAATATTTAGGTAAAGCGATATGGTCTGAACAACAAAATGGCCGACATATTGCTTACCCTGATACTTTGGTTGGAACCGATTCACATACTACTATGATCAATGGTCTGGGCGTATTGGGTTGGGGCGTTGGTGGCATTGAAGCGGAAGCTGCGATGTTAGGCCAACCGATCTCAATGCTGATCCCTGATGTGGTAGGTTTTAAGTTAACGGGTAAACTACGTGAGGGGATCACAGCGACTGACCTAGTATTAACCGTAACGCAAATGTTACGTCAACATGGTGTGGTAGGGAAATTTGTTGAGTTTTATGGTGATGGACTGGCTTCTTTGCCTCTTGCTGACCGAGCGACGATTGCCAATATGTCACCTGAATATGGTGCAACCTGTGGCTTCTTTCCTATTGACGAAATTACACTAGATTATTTACGTCTTACCGGGCGTGAAGAGCAAGAAATTGCATTAGTTGAAGCCTATAGTAAAGAGCAAGGCTTATGGCGTCATGCCGGTGATGAACCTATTTTCACCTCAACCTTATCGTTAGATATGGGCACTGTGGAAGCAAGTCTTGCTGGCCCTAAACGACCACAAGATAGAGTTAACTTGCTGAATGTACCAAAAGCATTTAAAGCTGCTGTAGAGCTTGAAACAAATAAAAAACCTCTTGCTCAATATCCTCAGGTCACCATTGATAATCAGCCTCCTTTTACCTTAACGGATGGTGCGGTAGTGATTGCAGCGATCACCTCATGTACCAATACCTCTAACCCTAATGTCTTAATGGCCGCAGGTCTACTGGCTAAAAATGCGGTAGAAAAAGGCCTACAGCGTAAGCCATGGGTCAAATCGTCATTAGCCCCCGGCTCTAAAGTGGTGACAGACTACTTAGCACTGGCAGGATTAACACCTTATTTAGATAAACTTGGTTTTAATTTGGTTGGTTATGGTTGTACCACATGTATTGGTAACTCAGGGCCTTTATTAGCCCCGATTGAAGAGGCGATTAAAGATAATGATTTAACTATAGCCGCTGTATTATCGGGTAATCGTAACTTTGAAGGTCGTATCCATCCTTTAGTGAAAACCAACTGGCTTGCTTCTCCTCCTTTAGTCGTGGCTTATGCGCTATCTGGTAATATGAATATTGATTTGACCAAAGAGCCATTAGGTGAAGATAAGCAGGGCAATCCAGTCTATTTGAAAGATATTTGGCCTGACAGTAAAGCCATTGCCGATGCGGTGGAAAAAGTAAAAACGCAGATGTTCCATAAAGAGTATTCTGCGGTATTTGATGGTGATGAAACTTGGCAATCACTAAAAATACAAGATACCCCGGTGTATGCTTGGCAACCTGATTCTACCTATATTCGCCATCCTCCTTTTTTTGAAGGTATGACAAAAACACCAGAGGCGATTAAAGATATTCACCAAGCCAGTATTTTAGCCATATTAGGTGACTCGGTGACCACCGATCATATTTCACCTGCTGGGAATATTAAAGCCGATAGCCCTGCTGGGCGTTATCTTCGAGAGCATGGTGTTGAACCAAAAGACTTTAACTCTTACGGTTCAAGACGTGGTAATCACGAAGTCATGATGCGAGGAACTTTTGCAAATATTCGTATTCGTAATGAAATGGTGCCGGGGATCGAAGGGGGCTTTACAAAACATATTCCAACGGGAGAAACGTTAGCCATTTATGATGCGGCGATGCGTTATCAGCAAGAAAATACGCCTTTAGCCATTATTGCCGGTAATGAATATGGATCAGGCTCTAGCCGTGACTGGGCCGCCAAAGGTACACGATTATTAGGTGTGCGAGTGGTGATAGCCGGATCGTTTGAACGTATTCACCGTTCTAATTTGATTGGTATGGGAGTATTACCTTTAGAATTTCCTAACGGTGTATCACGCCAGACTTTAGGGCTCAAAGGTGATGAAAAAATTGAGATAACGGGGCTTAATTCGCTAACACCGGGTCAAGATGTCGCTGTCAATATTACTTTTGCAGATGGTCGCCAAGAAACTATTATGGCTCGTTGTCGTATTGATACGCAAACTGAGCTGGCTTATTTTGAACATGGCGGGATCTTGCATTATGTTATTCGTAATATGTTGTAAAATAATTTAGTAAGTATTAATTAGTTGGCGAAGAATGATGAATTAATTCTTCGCTTTCTTTTTTATAATAGAATATTTTTATATTTCATAATATCGACAAATGATTTCATCTAATACTATAAACTAACCATTAAATGCTAAACGTATTTTTAATGAGTATCAAGTTAATATAACAATATTAACAGGGTGTTATTATGGAGGTGTTTATGAAGAAATATAAAATAACGAGTGAAACAAAAGAATATAATGGTGTTACTTTATATAGAATTAGAAGAGTGTATACAGATAGTCCAGGAGGATGGATAGAAAATGAAAGTAATTTAAGCAGAGATGATAATTGTTTTATTTTTGATAATGTAATGGTATTTGGTAATGCTAAAGTCACAGATAATGCAATTATAAGAAATAATGTGAAGATCTACGGTAATGCAATAGTTAAGGGAAATAGTAAAGTAAAAGACAATGCAGAGATTTATGGTAATGTGCTAGTGGAAGATAATGTGACAATATCTGATGATGTTGTAATATATGATAATGCAGTTATTAAAGATAATGCGAGAATATCTGACGATGCTGTAATATATGATAATGCTGTTATTAAAGATAATGCTAAAGTATCAGAATATGCTATTGTTCGTGGTGATGCAATAGTTGAAAAAAATGGTTGGGTGACTGGTTATGCGACTGTTGAGGGAAATACAATTGTATCGAAAGGTGAGGTTATTAAGAGCCAATTTGGCTCTTGGGATGATATTGATGAACTAAGAGCATTTTATATTTATATTAATAGATATAACAGTACAGCGACTGCATATGTTAATGGTAGACATCAGGTACCTATTACTATTTATATAGAGGCTTTAGATAAAAATGGTCGTATCATAAAAATAGCCAAAGAAGATATTTATAGAAATACACATATTGTAAATGAAAAAAATCTTCCTATTGACCGCAATAATATTTCTTTATCTGATAAAGAAAATGGATTTGTATTTCCAAGCAGTAAAGAAGCAACATTGAACTCCCCTGATGCATCTACTTGTGTTATTTATCTTTCTGTTAATAAAGTGATAGATACCTTTAGGATTTGTGCACAGACTCACATTAAAGGAAAAGAGTATACTACAGCCTTTAAAAATAATTACAGTGATTATTTAAATTTTATCATTCTGGACGTTGCACCAAAAAAAATATTTACAGAAGCAGATGTAGACATAGAACCGCTAGTAAATCCTAGAATAGAAAAAGATGTAGAAACATCAGGTGATGTCTTGACGAAATATTATCTAAGGTTTAACGGTAATAATAGAACGATAACTAAGAGTGTAGAGTATGAAGAAAATAAATCTTTTCATTATTTTCAAAAAGGTCATTATCAGATTATTAGCACATCGACTGATAAATATATTAAAAAAATTCCATTAAAGCCTCATTATTACACTAAGGAATTCCATTTTAAACCAGATACTTTAATTCCGGTCACATCAGCAAATGATGAGGATGGGGTATGTTTCTGGAGCTATAGTATAGAATATGGAAAAGCGTTTACATCCAGTAGGAAAGATGAAGAAATGAATTGTATTATATATGATCAATATGGTAATGATCTTCAAGTATCAATTAAAGCAGATGAAAATAATAAATTAAAGTTTTATTTTGGGTCATAACTATTAATAAATAGGTCACTTATTATAAGTGACCTGATAAATTATAAGTTGTGTTTACCACCCTTGAATAGCACCACCTTTAAAAATGGTCTCAGCGGCTGTTGCCACTTCGGGTGACTGGTAGGCTTTAATAAAATCGCGTACATTCTCTGCTTCTTTATTATCTTTTCTTGTAACAATAATATTAGTATAAGGTGAACTTTTATCTTCAATAAAAATACTGTCTTTGGTTGGTGATAAATTAATTTGTTGGATATAAGTTGTGCTAATTATCGCAACTGTTACTTGGGGATCGTTTAATACTCGTGGTAGTTGCGCACCTTCTAATTGCATAATATTTAATTTAAGTGGATTATCAATAATATCGAGTGTTGTGGGTAATAGGCCACTGTCAGGGTTTAAGGTGATCAGTTTCTCTTTTTGTAGCAATAATAATGCGCGCCCCAAGTTGGTTGGATCATTGGGCAGTGCTATTGTATCACCGGGTTTTAATTCTTGAGGATGTTTAATTTTGGTTGAATAACCCGCCATAGGAAAAACAAAGGTATTGCCTACCGCGACGAGGTTATAACCACGAGAACGATTATCTTGCTCAAGGAAAGGGCGATGTTGGAACACATTGGCATCTAATTCTTTGTTTGCAGTGGGATCGTTAGGTAACAATGAGCCACTAAAACCCACCAGCTCAACCTCTAAACCATATTTTTCTTTAGCCACTTTTTTAGCGACTTCTGCCACATCTTGCTCTGCACCATTAATCACCCCCACTTTAATTGCATAACGGTTGTTATCATTGTTATCGCAACCTGTTAATAGTGTCCCAGCTAATAAAAGAGACGCAAAAATCCTACCAGAAAAATGTAATGGCATTATGCTATTCCTATTAAAAATTATTTAGTTATAAATAGCTTAAAGCCAGTTAAAGAGTCAACAGCTTGCCATATGATAAAATTTCACATGATATAATTTAATAATTAAAGGATAAAAAAATCATCTTGAAAATAGTCAGTAGCTTGATGGGGGTAAGTGCAGGAAAATAAAATCCGGGCTAAATCACCCGGATTGAATAATAACGCTGATAATCTATCCGATATTTATGTTATTGCGCTTTTTTAAATAACATATGTCCCATTTTATCCGCTTTAGTATCAAGATAATGAGCATTACTTGGATTACGTCCTACGATTAATGGAACACGCTCTACCACGTTGATCCCAGCTTCTTTCATTATTTCGATTTTCTTTGGATTATTGGTTAATAATCGTACTTCATGTATGCCTAATAGATTATACATATCAGCGCAAAGGGTGAAGTCACGCTCATCGGCTTTAAATCCTAACTTTAGATTAGCTTCGACAGTATCTAATCCTTGGTCTTGTAATGCATAAGCGCGGATTTTATTAAGTAAACCAATATTGCGACCTTCTTGGCGATGATAAAGTAATACACCACGGCCTTCTTTGCTAATTTGTGAAAGGGCAGCTTCTAGCTGAAAACCACAATCACAACGCAGGCTAAATAGTGCATCGCCAGTTAAACATTCAGAATGAATACGGGATAAAACGGGTTTTGTGCCAGAAATGTCACCAAAAACGAGGGCAACATGATCTTTTCCTGTGGCAATTTCTTCAAAACCCACCATTAAAAACTCACCAAAAGGAGTAGGGAGTTTTGCTTCTGCGATACGTCTTAATTTCATTATTTTTGACTCATAATTTCAGGTGATACTCTCGTTCAAGATTATACACTTTATAACGAGGACAAAGAGAAATAAAACACTGAAATGGTTCCTTGTCTAAATCGGCAGGGAATTTGATCACACACACTTAATAAATCACACCTAAACAAATTATCAGATTTTAAGCCTACTTGCATAATTATTTATTGCTAAACTGGTATTGTTTATACTAATCATTTATATCAGTTAATCATCAGTAAATAAAAACAGTGCATACAGAATAGATAAGGACAAATAGATTGAATAAGCAAATATCAGTATTGATGCTTTTAGGAAGTGGATTGCTTTTGATTGTACCTATTGTGGTGCTTATTCTGGGATGGCAATGGCAACCATCAGCACATCCTCTGGGAGGCGAAAGCACTTTATGGATAGCCAATAGTGCGGCTAAACCTTGGGGAGCTTTAACTATATTACTTTGCCTTGTTTTGCTCTTTTTTATTCTTAAACTACCTAAAAAAGCATTTATTCAGTTGGCAATTATTATGGTCGCGACTTTGGTGTTGGGGCAGTTGATCAAAGTGGTTGTAAAAAATAGCGTTAAAGAGCCACGACCTTATGTGGTTTGGGTCAGTAACCAACTATCAATATCACCAGAACATTTTTACCAAGTGTCTCGTCCTGAGCGTGAGCAACTGTTGCATAATGGATTATCTCATTCGTCGCTGATCCCTCAATGGCAATTAAGCCATTGGCGAGCAGAAACCGGTTATGCCTTTCCTTCTGGACACAGCTTATTCTCTGCAACACTGGCTTTATTTGTGTTTGTGCTGTGTATGTTACGACGCCACTATTTTTTAGCCAGCTTAGGGATATTATGGGGTATTGATGTGACTGTCGGACGAATAATATTAGGTATGCACTGGGCATCTGATGTGATTGTCGGTATTCTGATTAGTGCTGTGTTGGTGTGGTGTGCATTTTGGATGATTGAACGACGATTGTTGTTAAAACCTTGATAATCGTTTTTCTTTTTGAGATAGCGAATTTATTTTTCACTATTTATGTGAAAAAATATACGAAAATCAGATGATTCTAAGAAATGACTTTCTTTGTGAGTGGTGAAAATGCTACCTTTATCCCTTATCCAAAGAAAAGAGAATAAAAAGGAAATAATGTGAAGAAAGTTCTACTTTTTATTTTGGTTGTTCTGGTGCTAGCTATTGTCGTAATAGCCATGACGTTAGGTTCAAATAATGATCAGGTGATCACCTTCAATTATCTTATTGCTCAAGGTGAATATCGTATCTCTACTTTATTAGCCACGCTGTTTGGTGTTGGTTTTGTACTGGGCTGGATCGTCAGTGGCGTTTTTTACTTGCGAGTACGTTTATCATTAGTAAGAGCAAAGCGTAAAATTAAGCGCCTTGAAAGTGAGCAAACCAAACAAGAAAGCCAAGAAAATCGTTCTACAGCCGTTTCTACTGTAAAATAAGGACGAGAATAGATGCTTGAGTTGCTGTTTCTGTTATTACCGGTCGCTGCGGCTTATGGCTGGTATATGGGGCGTCGTGGTGCGCAACAGGATAAACAGCAAAATGCCGATCGCCTGTCACGTGAATATGTGGCAGGGGTTAACTTTTTACTTTCTGATCAACAAGACAAAGCGGTTGATCTGTTCCTTGAAATGCTTAAAGAGGATAGCTCAGCCTTTGAAGCACATCTTACTTTAGGTAATCTATTTCGCTCTCGTGGTGAAGTTGAACGTGCGATTCGTATTCACCAATCGTTAATGGAGAGCGCGGCACTCTCTTTTGAACAACGTCTTCTCGCTATTCAGCAACTTGGCCGTGATTATGTCGCAGCAGGGGTTTATGATCGCGCTGAACATATGTTTTTACAGCTGATTGATGAGCAGGATTTTCGTCAAAGTGCATTACAATCCCTCCTAGCCATTTATCAACTTACCAGTGACTGGGGTAAGGCGATAGAAACCGCAGAGAAATTGGTAAAACTGGGTCAACATGAACTTAAAGAGCAAATTGCTCATTTCTATTGTGAACTCGCATTGCAAGAAATGAGCAGTGATAATCTTGATAATGCGCTAAGTTTTCTACAAAAAGCCGGGCAAATGGATCCACTTTGTGCCCGTGTTTCCATTATGTATGGTCGTATCTATATCGCGCGCGATGAAAAAAATAAAGCCATTGATGTATTAATGAAAGTGATTGAGCAAGATAAAGAGATGGTCAGTGAGACCTTGCCAATGCTTTTTGAATGCTTCCAATCTCAAGGTGATCCCGCACGTTGGGAAGCCTATCTACGTCAATGTGTCGAGAGTAATTGTGGTGCCATTGCAGAGCTTTATCTTGCCGATATTATTGAAGAGAAAGAGGGCATTGAAGCCGCACAGTTATATATTAATCGCCAACTAGAACGTCATCCTACCATGCGACTTTTCTATCGTTTAATGCGCTATCATTTAGCTGAAGCAGAAGAAGGACGCGCAAAAGAGAGTCTGATCTTATTACGTTATATGGTCGGTGAGCAGATCCGCACAAAACCTGATTACCGTTGCCATAAATGTGGTTTTACCTCCCATGCATTATATTGGCATTGTCCATCCTGTCGCTCTTGGGATACCGTTAAGCCGATACGTGGCTTAGATGGTCAGTGACGATGTCACTTTTAATAGTCTCTTGATAAATAAAGGCCTTAAAATGTCATTTGATTGTGATAAAAAATCGCCCAGCTCTACCTGCGCGCCCGTTATTGTGGCACTAGACTATGAAGACCAAAAAAGTGCACTCGATTTTGCACAACGTATCGACCCTTCATCTTGTCGCCTTAAAATTGGTAAAGAGATGTTTACTCGCTTTGGACCGCAATTTGTAACGCAATTGCAACAGCAAGGGTTTGATATTTTCTTAGATTTAAAATTTCATGATATACCCAATACGGTGGCGAGAGCAGTTGCCGCGGCTGCCGATTTAGGGGTATGGATGGTAAATGTGCATGCGAGTGGTGGTAGTCGTATGATGCGTGCGGCAAAGGAGAGCTTAAGATCATTTGGCAAAGAGGCACCGCTATTAACCGCTGTCACTGTGTTGACCAGTATGGATCAATCCGATCTCACTGAATTGGGCATTAACCTAACTCCAGCAGAACAAGCCGAACGCTTAGCATTACTGGCTAAAGCCTGTGGTCTTGATGGTGTGGTATGTTCGGCCCATGAAGCCACTCGTTTTAAACAAGTGTGTGGTGATGACTTTTTATTGGTCACTCCCGGAATTCGACCCGCGGGGAGCGAAGTGGGTGATCAGCGTCGAGTTATGACGCCAGAGCAAGCGATAGTGGCTGGGGTGGATTATATGGTGATCGGCAGACCTATTACACGCAGTGAAAATCCACTGGAAACTTTACAGCAAATTAATCGTTCTATACAAGGTGTTGTGCAACATGGATAATAATTCTCGGCTGGTTTATTCCACTGATATTGGTCGGATTAAAGAAGAAGAGCAGAAACCTACACGCCCCGCCGGTGATGGTATTGTGCGTATCCAACGTCAAACCAGTGGCCGTAAAGGTAAGGGTGTTTGTGTTATCTCCGGTATTGATTTGGATGATGCAGCTCTGGCTAAATTAGCGGCTGAATTAAAAAAGAAATGTGGTTGTGGTGGCAGTGTTAAAGAGGGATTAATTGAAATCCAAGGTGATAAACGGGATTTAATTAAATCTTTATTAGAAGCGAAAGGGATGAAAGTGAAATTGGCCGGAGGCTAAGGTAGTTCTTTATCACAACCCCAATCATCGATTGAAGCCTAGTATTCTACATATAGTGCGCTTATCTTGTTGAAGGTCGGCGCATTTTTATTATTAGCAAACTAGTTTTAGTGGTGACAGTGTCACTTTATATATCTGTAGAGTCGCAAAATGCAATAAATAAAAAAGCTGATAACCTGAGTAGGTTATCAGCTTGATAATATCTATTACGCTAAATAGCTGTTAAATCGGACGAGCAACAATATTACGCGTTTCTAGTTTCACATCTTCAATACGTACCGGAATAATGTCGTTGAGCTTATAGGCTGTTTCACCTTTAATAATGACAGAGCCAGTTTCTTGACTACATTGAATTTCGTCACGTACCGCATGTAAAAATGGTGCAGGAATAAAGGCAATAGCCCCATTTTCAACTAAACGTACCCGAATACCACCACGAGTAATATCAATAATTTCGGCATTAAAGGTACTCTCAGTGCCAGCAAAAGGTTTTAAGAAGCGCGCATATAACCAATCACCGACATCGCGCTCGGCCATACGGTTAGCACGACGACGTTCGGCAATACGAACACAATCTTCATCTTGCGGTTTTTCTGCCGCACTTTTGCTGATAATCGCTTTTAATAAACGGTGATTTAAGATATCACTGTATTTACGGATCGGTGATGTCCATGTCGCATAAGCTTCAAGGCCTAAACCAAAGTGAGGGCCTGGCTCTGTTTTTATTTCAGCGAAGTTTTGGAAACGACGAATACGGCTATCAAGGAATTGGTTTGGCTGATTATCCAGTTCACGACGTAAGCGACAGAAACCTTCAAGGGTTAATAACTCATCTGCGTTAGTTTCAATACCGTGCTCTTTTAAGGTTTGTGAGACTTGATCAATATAGAGCGGATCAAAACCAGTATGAACGTTATAAATACCAAAACCGAGATTACGACTAAGTACCTTTGCCGCACAAATATTGGCGGTGATCATCGCTTCTTCCACGATACGGTTGGCAGTACGACGTTTTTCCGCCACGATATCTAATACGTTGCCACTGTCATCAAGAATAAAGCGATAGTCAGGACGCTCTTTAAAGACGAGAGCATGTTGTTCACGCCATATATGACGTTTCTCGCTCATCTCTTTTAACAGCATGACTTGTTCATGAACAATCTCATTTTCGGGTGCCCACGGTGTTTCTTCACCTTCTAGCCAATCAGAAATATTGTCATAAACCAGTTTTGCTTTTGATTCTACCCATGCTGAGTAGAAGTGGATCTCATCGGTTAATGCACCATCCTCCATGATACCCACTTGGCAGACTAACGCAGGGCGTTTTTCATTAGGGCGCAATGAGCAGAGATTATCTGATAGCTCACGAGGTAACATCGGGATATTAAAGCCCGGTAGATAGTTTGTTAGCGCTCGTTGTGCGGCAATGGTATCTAATTTGCTATTAGGCTGAATATAAGCCGTTGGATCGGCAATAGCGATATACAGTGAAAGTTGGCCATTTTCTTCTTTACGAATATATAACGCATCGTCCATATCTTCGGTTGAAGCACTATCGATGGTCACAAAGGAGAGCGCGGTTAAATCTTCACGTGGTAGATCATCATGTAAGGTTAATGTTTCACTGTCTACTTCAGGTGCATTTCGCTCTAATTGATGACGCATTAATGTCACCCACCAAGGTGCAAAATGGTCATCTTTATCGGTAATAAAATCAGTTAATTCAGCTTGAAAATGTTTATCACCTTTAAGAGGATGTCGGCGCATTTCCGCCACTGCCCAATCTTGATCGGCAAATGGATGTGTTAAGCTTTTTATAGGACGACAAGGAATGGCATCTTTGAGTAGAGGGTGATCAGGAATAATCCATAGACGATTATCACCTTCTTTTTTCTGAACACGGCCGACAAAGCGAGTCAAAAAGGGTTCTACCAGCTCTTCAGGCTCAGCGGACTCTTTATCATTATTAGTATGTACGGCAGCAATAATGCGATCACCGTGCATCACTTTTTTCATTTGAGGAGGAGGGATAAAATAGCTTTTCTGACCATCAACTTCAAGGAAGCCAAAGCCTTTATCTGTCCCTTTTACAAGGCCTTCCACGCGCGGTGTTTGGGCATGGAGTTGCTGTTTTAGCTGAGCAAGCAGCGGATTGTCTTGAAACATATTTTTCCGGAAAGTCGGCAATTTTAATAATAAAAGTGGGCAATAGTTTTATTCGATTGTGTGTAATGACGCAAGTAATATGCATCAGAAAAACAGAGAAATTTGCACAATGTTATTGTGGATCTGTTTTTTCGGTATACTCACAGAGATCTTCAATAATACAAGAGCCACACCGTGGTTTTCTGGCAATACAGGTATAACGACCATGCAGGATAAGCCAATGGTGGCAATCGACTTTAAATTCTGCCGGTACCACTTTTAGCAGTTTTTGTTCCACTTCATTAACATTTTTTCCCGGTGCAAATTTAGTGCGATTACACACGCGAAAGATATGTGTATCAACAGCAATGGTCGGCCAACCAAAAGCGGTGTTAAGTACGACATTCGCTGTTTTACGACCGACACCGGGTAATGCCTCTAAAGCTTCTCTATTTTCAGGAACTTGGCCATGATGTTTATCTACCAATATTTGGCAGGTTTTAATCACATTCTCAGCTTTTGTATTAAATAGGCCAATGGTCTTAATATAGGATTTGATCCCCTCAACACCTAATTCCAGCATTGCTTGAGGTGTATTGGCAACAGGGTAAAGTTTTGCTGTTGCCTTATTAACACTAACATCGGTGGCTTGTGCAGAGAGTAACACGGAGATCAATAATTCAAACGGGGAGTTAAATCTTAACTCAGTAGTAGGATGCGGATTGTTATCCCGCAACCTAGTTAAAATTTCTATACGTTTAGCTTGATTCATTATGCTCACAAATTAGTTTTTAACAATATGACTGCCACAACCTTGTTCTTTTTCATAGGTTTTGGTCGTGGATGGAACGCGTTTTTTCTGTTTTTCATCAATCAGGTATTTTATGGCCAGCATAAAACCTAAACCAATAAAGGCACCGGGTGGTAAAATAGCCAGTAAGAAAGGTGAGTCTAAATGTACTATCTCAACCCTTAATACTTGCGCCCATTCACCTAATAATAAATCAGCACCATCAAATAAAGTGCCATTACCTAATATTTCACGCATTGCCCCTAAAACAAAAAGTGCCGCTGTTGCACCTAATCCCATAGCAAAGCCATCAATTGCTGAAGGGAAAACTTCATTTTTAGCTGCAAACGCCTCTGCACGACCAATCACAATACAGTTAGTGACAATAAGAGGAATAAATATTCCTAACGATTGGTATAAACCATAAGCATAGGCATTGATAAGCAATTGTACCGCACTAACAACGGATGCGATAATCATAACATAAATTGGAATACGAATTTCAGAGGGAACCCAACGACGTAAACTCGACACTGCCACATTGGTACAAACTAATACTAATGTTGTGGCTAGACCTAAGCCTAAAGCATTGGTCGCGGTAGAAGACACTGCCAGTAATGGGCACAGCCCTAATAATTGAACTAAAGCAGAGTTATTCTTCCATAATCCTTGTGAAAACAGTTCTTTGATCATACTCATTTTAATTCGCCTCACAAGCTGAAAGGGTATCTAATTTTTCAGGTAAAGATTGTATTAACCATGCAGTGCGTTTTGATGCATTAACGACGGCTCTTGGTGTGATAGTTGCTCCGGTGAATTGGTCAAAATCACCACCATCTTTTTTTACCGCCCAATGTGAGTCATGAGCACTGGTAATAAACTTGTTACTTAATGAGTAAATCCAATCTGAAATACGCGTTTCTATTTTATCACCTAGCCCCGGTGTTTCATTATGTGTTGTCACGCGAACACCGAGTACTTTGCCACTAAAATCAGCACCAACCAATAATTCAATCGCCCCTGAATAACCGTCCGGTGCCGTTGATTCTAATGCGGCGGCGACAGGTTTACCATTAAAACGAGCAACATAAAGTTTATGTGGTTTTTCATTACCTAATGCTTTATCTGTCAAAATATAACAATCTTGCGCGAGATGGTTATTGTAGAGAGAGGTTGGGATCACTTGGTCTAATAATTTCTGTTTTTCTAAAGCCGCTTGCTCTGCGATAGTATTCGCCGTCAAGTGATAGACGACAGCCGTTAACCCTGTGGTACAGGCCGCAAAGATAGCTAATGTTAACCCATGACGTTTTAGTATCTCGATCATCATTATCTCCATTAATGTCCATAAACCCGAGGACGGGTATAACTATCAATAAGCGGTACAGCAATATTAGCTAATAGGACTGAGAAGGCCACGGCATCAGGATAGCCACCATAGACACGAATAATCCACACTAATAGGCCAATGATTGCACCATAGATTAATCGCCCTTTTGGTGTGGTGGAGGCGCTAACAGGATCGGTGGCAATAAAGAAAGCACCTAACATCGTCGCACCTGAGAAAAGCTGTAATAGTGGCTGAGAGTAACGAGTAGCATCGATCCCCCAACTGATCAGCGAACAAACACCAAGCAGCGTTAACATGGCAACAGGAATTTGCCAGCTAATAATTCGTTTATATAACAAGATAACGCCCCCAACCAGATAGGCAACATTCACCCATTGCCAACCCATTCCCGCAAATCCACCTTGTAAGATTGGCGTTGCTAATACTTCATCAATAGAGTGGGTTAATAATCCGGTTTTAAAACTATCAAGTGGTGTGGCTTGGGTAATGCCATCTACAGAGCGTCTTAAATCTTCAAGGGTGAGTCCTGAGGGTGTATGTCCGGTAAAGAAAATGCTTAAGCTATCTATAAAGTTATAAGACACTGCTTGTAATTCAATGGGGGGCATCCATGATGTCATTTGTACAGGAAAGGAGATCAATAGCACCACATAACCGACCATCGCGGGATTAAATGGGTTTTGACCTAATCCGCCATAAATATGTTTGGCAATAACAACCGCAAAAAATGTCCCTAAAACAATTATCCACCAAGGCGCTAAAGGAGGAATACTAATTGCTAGTAAGATACCTGTTAGTAAAGCGGAATTATCTTTTAGGTATAGAAGTGGATCTTCTTTTCTGAGTTTGACACAAATAGTCTCCGCCAATAGCGCGACAATGATTGCCAAGATGATTTGATATAGCGTCCCTAAACCAAAGAAGTAGAGTTGGCATAGAATACCTGGAATAGCGGCCAATATTACCCACAACATCACTTGACTGGTGGATTGTTGATTATGAGTAAATGGAGAGCTGGCGATTTTCAATTTGCTATTGTTATTTTGTATTGGTCTAAATTTCATTTGTATTAATCCAATGTCACTTCTTCTTTAGCATGGCGTTGCTGTGCTTCTTTTTTAGCTTTTACCCGAGCAATAGCAGCAGCGACAGCGGCTTTGCGCGGATCGGTTTCCACTTCAGCCTGAGTTTCAGCCGGTGTGTCTACTTTTGCAGTTGCTTGCGCTTGTTGGGCTTTTTTAGCTTTTACCCGAGCAATAGCAGCGGCGACAGCAGCTTTACGTGGATCGGTTTCCACCTCAGCATCAGCCGGAGTTTCAGCAGGTGTGTCTATTTCTGCAGTTGCTTGCGCTTGTTGAGCTTTTTTAGCTTTTACGCGGGCAATAGCAGCGGCGACAGCAGCTTTGCGCGGATCGGTTTCCACCTCTGCTGGAGTTTCAGCCAGTGTGTCTATTTCTGCAGTTGCTTGCGCTTGTTGAGCTTTTTTAGCTTTGACCCGAGCAATAGCAGCAGCCACAGCGGCTTTGCGCGGATCGGTTTCCACCTCAGCCTGAGTTTCAGCCGGTATGTCTATTTCTGTAGTTGCTTGCGCTTGTTGAGCTTTCTTAGCTTTTACACGGGCAATGGCAGCGGCGACAGCCGCTTTACGTGGATCGGTTTCCACCTCAGCCTGAGTTTCAGCAGGTATGTCTACTTTTGCAGTTGCCTGTGCTTGTTGAGATTTTTTAGCTTTTACCCGAGCAATAGCAGCAGCCACAGCTGCTTTACGTGGATCGGTTTCCACCTCTGCCGGAGTTTCAGCCGGTGTGTCTACTTTTGCAGTTGCCTGTGCTTGTTGAGCCTTCTTAGCTTTTACCCGAGCCAATGCTGCGGCTACAGCAGCTTTGCGCGGATCGGTTTCCACCTCTGCCGGAGTTTCAGCAGGAGTGTCTACTTTTGCAGTTGCTTGCGCTTGTTGAGCTTTCTTAGCTTTTACACGAGCTAATGCTGCCGCTACAGCGGCTTTGCGCGGATCACTTTCTGCATCGGCGGTGGTATGGGTATTTTGTGGTACCTGTTGTGCCAATTTAGCAGCTTGTTTTGCTCGGGCTTCTTCTTTACGTTTTTTGCGTGCAGCAATAGCCGCTGCGTTGTCAGGTTGTTCTCCTGCTTTAACAGCAATAATTTTGCCAATGCTATGTTTTTCTTTTACACGAGAAAGTGCAGATTGCACTTCATTTTGTTGGTGATCATCAAGCTTAACTGCAGCACGTTGATGTCTTGCCTCACGTTCAAGCTTTTCTCGTTCCATACGGATTTTTTTCGCTTCAAAGCGAGCCTTAGCTTCAGCCGCTCGCTTAGCTTCCGCATCAATTTCTCGTATTTCTGCTTTTTCTTGGCGGTAATATTGCACTAATGGAATATTACTAGGGCAGACAAAAGCACAAGCCCCGCACTCAATGCAGTCAAATAAATTATGTTGTTGCGCTTTCTCATGCTCTTTCCCTTTACTAAACCAGTAAAGTTGTTGTGGTAGTAAACCACTAGGGCAGGCGTCAACACATTGACCACAACGGATACAGGCTTCTTCAATATTATCTGTATCCATCTCTTCTGGAGAGGGAATTAATAAGCAGTTAGTAATTTTTATAACGGGGGCATTTAAGTCAGGTAAGGTGAAGCCCATTAAAGGCCCCCCCATAATGACCATCTGCTCAGAGCCAGCAACAAAGCCTGCTTGTTTTATAAGTGCATAAATAGGAGTACCTAAACGTGCCCAAAAGTTACCTGGGGTTTTAGCCCCTTGTCCAGTTACGGTAACGACACGTTCAATTAAAGGTTCATCATCGATAATGGCACGTTTAATTGCCACTACCGTCCCCACATTTTGCATTAATACGCCAATATCAGAGGAGCGACCGCCAGAAGGAACTTCTTTGCCCGTTAATATTTTTGTTAACTGTTTAGCGCCTCCAGATGGATATTTGGTAGGGATCACCCGAATAAAAATACGTTTTTCATTTGTGAGTGCTGCTAATGCTTGTTTTAAGGCGGCAATAGCTTCAGGTTTGTTATCTTCAATACCAATCAGCACTTCATCCGGTGACAGTATATGCATTAATATCTGACAACCCGCAATAACTTCATCTGCGTGCTCTTGCATAAGTCTGTCATCAGCTGTGATATAAGGCTCACATTCAGCGGCATTTATGATGAGCGTTTTAACTAAATCACCACCACCTTTTAATTTTGTGGCTGTTGGAAAACCCGCTCCCCCTAATCCAGCAATGCCTGCTTCATGAATACGGGTAAGCAATACCTCTTTACTTTGTGATTGATAGTCAACTAGTGGTGATTTTTCTCGCCATTCGTCTTTACCATCAGAGACAATTTTCACTGCAATTTCAGGCAGACCAGAAGGGTGAGTGCTTGGAAATGGCTCTATTGCCGTGACCGTACCTGATATAGAAGCATGAACAGGTAATGTTCTTCCTACACCACGAGTTAAGGCTTGGCCTTTTAAAACATGATCACCCACTTTAACGCAAAGTTGCCCAGGAGTACCTAAGTGTTGATGAATAGGGATGGTAACCTCATCCGGTAACTGGGCTATACGCATAGGCGTGCGACTTGATTGTAATTTCATTTCGGGAGGATGAATGCCGCCTTTAAAATCCCAAATTTTATCTTTTTTAAATAACGAAAAGAGATTAAACATGAGCGTTATCCTCCGTCTTTAATGACGGTTCATCTTCGGGTGTTTCTTCTGGCTCTGCAGGAATATTTCTTACAGGGATAGTATTTAAATCCCATTTCCAATTAGAGGTCGTCATTTTCACAGGAACTAAAGTAATACAGTCTGTTGGACAAGGTGGAACACATAAATCACACCCTGTGCAGAGATCTTCTATTATGGTGTGCATTGCACGAGTAGCGCCGACGATGGCATCCACTGGGCATGCTTGAATACATTTTGTGCACCCGATGCAGTTGTCTTCATCAATTAAAGCCACTTTTCTCACCGGATTTAATGCTTCTTCATCACCGTCAAGTGGTTGTGGATCAACCCCCATCAGTTCGGCAATTTTTAACATAACCTGTTCACCACCCGGTGCACAACGGTTAATCATTTCTCCATTATTAGCTACCGCTTCTGCATAAGGGCGGCAACCAGGATGACCACACTGACCACACTGACTCTGTGGTAATATGGCATCAATTTTTTCCACAATAGGATCTTCTTCTACTTTAAAGCGACGAGCGGAATAACCTAAAATCAGGCCGAATAGAAGCCCTAGTACACCCAGTACACCAATTGCTATCCATAAAGAATTCATTACAGTTTCACCAAACCACTAAAACCCATAAAGGCAAGAGACATTAAACCCGCAGTAATTAAGCCAATAGAAGAGCCTTTGAAAGGAGCAGGAATATTGGCGACAGCCAGTCTTTCTCTAATGGCTGCAAATAACACCATAACTAAGGAGAATCCTACCGCAGCACCAAAACCATATACTGCTGATTGCATAAAGGTATGTGATTGATTGATATTCAGTAATGCGACCCCTAATACGGCACAGTTGGTGGTAATTAAAGGTAAGAAAATCCCCAATAGACGATATAACGTTGGACTCGTCTTTCTTACGACCATTTCTGTAAATTGCACCACAACAGCAATCACTAAAATAAAGCTGAGTGTACGTAAATAGAGTAAGTCTAAGGGAACTAAAATAAAGGTATCCATTAGCCAAGAGCTAATAGAGGCAATCGTCATGACAAACGTTGTCGCAAACCCCATTCCTATCGCGGTTTCTAATTTTTTTGATACACCCATAAATGGGCATAAACCGAGGAATTTGACGAGTACAAAGTTATTCACCAAGACGGTACCAACGAATAAAAGCAAGTAATCAGTCATTGCTATGCCAAAATTGTTAAAAAATGGAGAAAAAGCCTCATAAAATAAAGAGGCTAAACGGGCGAGTATAATATCAAGCTGAAATGTATGAAGTTATCGATCTTGTGTGAAAGTTTCACGGACACGCTTAGCATATTTGATATAAGGCACAAAGCAGACAGTTGCCATAACGGCCCATAATAGTGACTTAACCGCGGTTTGATCATCAACAGGGGCAAAACCGAAACTTTTTATCGCCAACAATAAGTTAATTAATAACCAAATAATAAATAAACGAGGAAAATTTTTAGCGCGGTAAAAGAACTGTCTTAATAAATAAGCGGTAAATGCAAACATCGCCCATGTTGTTAACACGGAAAGATACCAGCTTGATACCACATGAAAAGGTAGCTGGTGGATAATCGAAAAATCTGAAAAATATCGTATTAAATATAAAACAGACATTAAACCTAAGCCCACTATCGACAACAGCAAATAAGCCAAAGGGGCAAGTAACCAACCCGTAATAGGGGCTTTAGGGGATTGCTCGGGCAAAACGTTTGTCTGAGGTTTTAATTTCATTAATCAAAGATCCTACTATTATACTAAGTTCTAAACGAGATATTATCACAAACTTTGTTATTATTTATTTAGCTGTAGAAGTGAAAGTCATTTTTCATTTATAGAATAAAAAGATAAAAGCGGGATAGGGTTATGACAAAAAATTTAAACGTGGGGATTATAGGCTATGGTTATGCAAGTAAAACCTTTCATGCTCCCCTGATCAGTACCACTGAGGGGTTAACACTATCAGCCATTTCAAGCTCTGATGAAAGTAAAGTTATCGCTGATTTTCCTAATATTACGGTGTATGCCAACCCACAACGACTGATTGATGATCCAGACATCGATTTAATTGTTATTCCAACACCTAATAACACTCACTATACCTACGCCTCACAAGCCTTAAAAAACGGTAAACATGTTGTTGTCGATAAACCTTTTACTTTGACACTCGATGAAGCAGAAAAATTGGCACAACAAGCGAAAGAAGCTAAGAGATTACTCTCAGTTTTTCATAATCGTCGTTGGGATGCCGGTTTTCTTACCGTTCAAAAATTACTCGCCGATAAAACATTAGGTGAAGTCAGTGCCTATGAAGCGCATTTCGATCGTTTTAGACCCGCTGTGCGCCAACGTTGGCGTGAAGATGCCGGACTTGGTGGAGGACTTTGGTACGATCTGGCCCCTCATTTACTAGACCAAGCGGTATGTCTTTTTGGTCAACCTTATGCAATCACTGCTGATATTGCTCAGTTGCGCCCTAATGCTAAAAATGCTGACTACTTTCATACACTATTAGACTATGGTCATCTGAAAGTTATTTTACATGCCTCTATGTTGGTTGCCTCACCTACGCCTATTTTTGCTATTCATGGGACCAAAGGCAGTTATGTAAAATATGGTTTAGATACCCAAGAAGATGCATTAAAAACGGGTTATCTTCCGACTGAAATGTATAACTGGGGGGCTGATCCTCAAGAGGGTGAATTAACATTATCGACAGAGAGTGGTGAATTAGTAACAACAAAGTTACCGACTCTATCAGGTAATTATCCCGCTTATTATCAGCAAATTTATCGTGCGATTGCATTTGGTGAAGAGAGTCCTGTTACTGTGTCACAGGCCATTAATGTTATGCGTTTAATTGAAGCCGGGAGCCTTTCAAATCAATCAAAAACCACAATTAAGCTGTAAACATTAGGGAGTGACGAAAACCATGTCTTGGTGGCAAAAGCTAAAAATTGACTCTTTTTTAATGATTATGATCTTGGTGGTCATACTCGCAACATTATTACCTGCGCAAGGTGAGATAAAAGTCATCTTTCAACATCTCACTACGGCAGCGATCGCCTTATTGTTTTTTTTGCATGGGGCAAAGCTTTCTAGAGAAGCGATATTGTCAGGACTTGGTCATTGGCGCTTACATTTAGTGGTTTTTGCCAGTACTTTTGTTTTATTCCCATTACTAGGGTTGGGACTACAGTTTATGGTACCTGACTGGATGTCACCTACCGTTTATATGGGATTTTTATATCTTTGTGCTTTACCTGCGACAGTACAATCCGCTATTGCCTTTACTTCTGTTGCCGGTGGTAATGTAGCAGCGGCAATCTGTAGTGCATCAGCATCAAGCATTTTAGGGGTATTTTTATCCCCTGTGCTGGTGGGTTTTTTAATGGAAACACAAGGCTCTGCTGAGCATTTTGATACTGCGGGGGCGATACAATCTATTTTATTACAACTGATGGTGCCTTTTATTATCGGTCATTTATCTCGTCCATTAATTGGCCGTTGGGTTGATAATCATAAGATGTTAGTGAATAGAACCGATCGCTCTTCTATTTTGCTGGTGGTTTATGTTGCATTTAGTGAAGCCGTCGTTGAAGGTATTTGGCATAAAATTGACGGTTGGTCGTTATTGACTATCACCATTGTCAGTTGTGTATTACTGGCTATTGTACTTGTTATTAATATTTATAGTGCAAGATGGCTTGGCTTTAATAAAGCTGATGAAATCACGATTGTATTTTGTGGCTCGAAAAAGAGCTTGGCGAATGGGGTTCCCATGGCAAATGTACTATTTCCCGCAGCAACGGTGGGGATCATGCTATTACCGCTGATGCTATTTCATCAAATTCAATTAATGGTTTGTGCCATATTAGCTCAGCGTTATGCCAATCAAGCTAAAAAACACCATCAGTAGTCACTGTAAAAATAGAGCAAAAGATAAAAATACCGCCTTAGCAATAAGGCGGTATTTTTTCGTTAATATTAACCTAAACTCACTTTTTTAATTAATGCATCACGTTCAGCTTGGCTAATAAAAGCCATAGTAAGACCATTAATTTGTGCTTGGCGAATTTGTGCTGCAGTTAAACCCGCCGCTGGAGCAGCAACAGTATACTCATGTTTTAACTCAATACCTTCCACGGCCGGATCGTCAGTATTGAGCGAGGCGATAATACCGTGCTCTAAGAACTTCTTAAGAGGATGTTGTGCTAAAGAGGCAATAGTACTGGTTTGAATATTTGAGGTTAAGCAAGATTCAATACCAATTTGGTGCTCTGCGAGATAATCCATCAAACGGGGATCTTCAATGGCTTTAACACCGTGACCAATACGACTTGCCCCTAATTCTTTAATCGCGTGCCAAATACTTTCAGCACCAGCTGCTTCACCTGCATGAACGGTGATCTTCCAGCCTGTATCACGAGCACGATTAAAGTGAGGCTGGAATAAATGCCCAGGGAAACCTAATTCATCGCCAGCTAAATCAAGTGCGGTGATTTTATCTTGATGTTTTAATAGACCATTTAATTCTTGCTGGCAGGCATTTTCACCAAAAGTACGGCTTAAGATGCCGATTAAACGGATCTCAACATCATAAGTGTGTAAGACACTTTGTACACCATCAATAATTGCTTCAACAACACCTTCAATCGGTAATTGATGCTTCATGGCCATATAGTAAGGTGAAAAGCGTAATTCTGCGTAATCAATACCTGCATTAGCAACATCGACGACGTTCTCATAAGCAACACGGCGACAAGCGTCTAAATCGGCGAGTACAGCAACGCCCCAATCTAACTTTTGTAAGAAGCTCACTAAGCTAGGCTCATTTTTAGTTATCTGCACATGTGGGCGCAATGTTTCTAGCTCATAGGCAGGTAGGGCAATATTATGTTGTTGTGCTAAATCTAAAATTGTTTCCGGACGGATATTTCCATCTAAATGGCGGTGCAAATCGGTTAAAGGCAACTGTGTGTCAATCACGTGTTATTTTCCTTTTTAATAATAATAATGAAAATCCACTTGTTATGGTGACTTTCTTTTAAGGGGAATAAAGTAATAAATTGCCTATTATTATGAATGATTTTCAATTGATTCACTATAAATTAAACTAAAGTTGTTTATTTTTAATACATAAAGAGGCATTTTTTTTGTATTTTCCGACGATAAAAATTATTTTTAAATTAATGCTGTACATTTATTATCTTTATTTTTCAGTATAGTTGATGCTTCTTATCAACTTGGCTGAAAATGTAATTTTTCCTTTAAAAACAAACATATCATAGTTTTTGATATAAGCTATCAGATATACTGATAGGTGTTAGTAAGAATTAAGAATGTCTATTAGCGAAATGGCTGATTATCTAATTATAAATAAAGTGATTGTTTTATTAATTATTGTTAATAATATTGGGATATTAAAAAATAACAAATCTATTATATTTAATAAGGAAGTGAATAAACAAAATAAAATCATAATATATTCTTGCTAGAAAAAGGCTAATCACTTTATTTTTAATATTGCATATATTGGAGCGAGAATATGAATGGAAAATCAAATAATAGTTTAATAAATAATGATAGTAATAAACAAATAGCTAAACCAATAATTCCGCCACCATCTGCTAACCCTACTTTAAGTTCACAAATGGAGACAGGAGATGGCAATGTTGCTTTAGATTTAGTTGTGGTAATAGATACAAGTGGCTCAATGGCTGATGAATCTTCTGATTTAAGTCAACAAATAGATGATGCTGTTCAAAAGGCATTAGGACGTTGCCCATCAAGTTTAAGAGTCACTTTTTTAGGAATAGAAGGTACGTGGGATAATACTAAGTTCGATCGCTCAGTGACTGACTATTTAATGACACAAGGTGTATCTGCTCACAAATTACAAGCAAGAGCGCCATTTAAAGAGGCTGATGGACGAGATCATGCTGGAAATAAAGAAGATTTATGCCGAGCCGTCATTGATGTGTGTAAATATTTCGATTGGCGAGATGGCGCTCGTCGTGCAATTTTTGTCTTAGGTGATGAAGGTATGGAAGGTGGCGGAGGTGTATTAACACAAGCCGCTGTGCTTAAAAACAATGAGGCAATAGTGGTTGCTAGAAGCGAAAAAGTAAAAGTATATACTTATCAGGGAACGCCTAATGATGATCCCTCTAATGTGGATCGCTTTCCTACTATTGCTGATAGAGATAACATCACGAAAGAGTATGTGCGCTTAGCGCAGATGACGGGAGGACGCTCTTATATATACACAACAGGTATCGCTAATTTTTCTTTAGTTCTGCAAGAAATTCTATGTGACAGTTTAACATTACCTAAACTTCCTGATCTGAATAAAGATAATTCAACGTGTCGTCATGTTTGTGAAGAGCTCTCTACTATTATATCAACAGTTAATACCCTTGCAGAAATAATGCATAAAGCGATTGATTCATGTTGTAAAGAAGATTGGGGCACACGCGAAGTGTTTAAGCCTCATTGTGATTGTTAATAACAATAAAAAGCCCCTTATCATAAGAATGGTGATAGGGGGCTTTATTGATTAGTGACTGTATGTTATCAGTGACTAAAATTAATTGTTTTCAGCAGGTGCTGCTGGGATCTCAATTTGTGGCTCTTCTATTGCATCATTTTGATCTGGCTCTTCTGAATATTCAGGATAATCAGAGTCATCATAATCATAAGAAGAAGTACCCGCACCGAATAACATCGCCGCTAAACCTAACATTTGAGGGGCTTGTGTTACTTCCATAAACTCATCAAAGCTGTAAGTTTTACCGTTCATAGTAAATTTATCAGCAGCATAGTTCAGGTTTAAAGACAGTTTATTACCGTCTTGTGATAACAGCATCAATGGCAGAGCATCTTTCTCGTCTTGAGAAATTTGATTGATATTTTGCTGTAATTCAGTTTTTAACTGTGCCATGTCGTTAGCGGTTGTTTTCTGAATTTCAGCTTTATCTTCGTCTGTTAAGCCTTTTTCAGAATAACGCATAACATCAAGGTATTGTGTGGTACTACGGAACTCCGTTAGCATTGGTACAGAAAGATCGATATTAAAATCGATATTATTGAACAATTCATTAAACAGAACTGACGGCGCCTTGTCTTCTTTTTTCAGTGCATCAGCATTGAACGCATTTAAATCTAACTTAAAGTTTAGCTTGCTTGCGCCACTGCTATTGGTAAGCGATGCTTCATCAATACGGAATACTAAACCTTTTTCCAAAACATCACGTACAGCTTGCTCAATCATCGCTGAATTATCGTATTTATTTTGATTCCAAGGTAAGAAGGTGCTGTTATAAACTTTTGTTAATAGCAACATCGCATCTGGGTCTGCTTTATCAATTGAGTAAGCAAATTTACCCGCACCAAAATCAAAACCACCAACATTAAGAGATTTAAAACTATAATCTTGAGTGATAAAGAATAATTTATCTTTAATTTGGCTCTTAGTAGCAAGAGAAGTATCTTTTAAAGTGAAATTAGATGACTTATCTTGGCTCGTAAAGGTAATATCGCCAAAGTTCAGTGTTTGTGTATCAAATAGATATTGATCGTCTTTAACTTTAGTTCCTTCGACAGAGCCTGCAATATTTTTCAGCGTAAAGGTTTCATCATTACCTTTCTTAACAATGACTTCATCACCTTTTACGGCTGTTGAGATGTTTGTTGCATTTTTATCGGAAGAAAAATCAATCTGAAACGCAGATGTTGTTAACTGGCTACCTTCTTTGCTGTAATTAATAGGATTTATGTTAACTTTACCTGATACACTGCCATCAAACGATAAAGAAGAGTGCATATCAATAAATGATGGCTCTTTGGTCAACTTAAATAGATCTTTAGTGGTCTCATTATTCACTAAAGTATTATTCATTGCTGCTAACTTAGGAGCTAGATTAAATTGAGCAATATCAGAAAGAGGGAATGGCCCATGGTCAATATCCGTCTTAAAGAGCACTTCTTCTACTTTTTTATCTTCATCTGATTTGGCATGCTCTGAAATCACAACCGCAAGATCAGCAGTAGAAGTAAAGACGCCTTTCTTATAGTCACGAATTTCAAGTTTAATATCCGCACCTAATTGGCTTTCTTTAGCGAGTTGCGCTAATTGAACGTTAGTGCGTTTGGTTTCTTCCTGTAAGCGGCTTTCAATTTTACTGCCCATGTACCATGATGCACCGGTCCAAACAACACCTAGTGCAACAATAACACCAACAGCGACAAGCGATTTCTTCATAATTCTAGTCCATCCTCTGTGTATGCTTCGTAGCATACGTTCTTAAGATTGTTTTGCTACCCTTAAACAATCCAACAAATTGGTTTTGGTTATCAATACTCTGAATATGAATATAGATAATTAGCGTATATTAATTGCTATCTATATTCTCTGTAAATATAGATTTAGTGAAATAAGAACGCAATCAGAACTTACTTAGTTATAAGCTAACACAATGAGTTTAAAGAGAAATAATTATAGATAACTTAAATAAGGCAATTAAAGATAAAAATGTCGTTTTTTGGTCTTTTTTGGATTAAAAGTATATTTATTTAAGCCATATTTGTATTTATGATACAGAATAAAAGCTTGTAATTAATATGGTTATAAATAGAGAGCAAAAACACCAATATTATCGTGAGCCAACCTCATTTAATCAGAAAAATCAACCAATTTCATTCTGTTATAAATTTCATAAGCTCGCTTTAGCTCTCATATTTATTATTCTATTTATGGCATGATAGCTGTATCCGAGTTATTTACTAGAAAGTAATTCGGAACTAATCAATTATTCTGTGTACTTAAGGAGATTGAAATGGCAGCCACTCGCATTGAAAAAGACTCAATGGGACAAATCGAAGTACCAGCTGACCAGTTATGGGGAGCTCAAACGCAGCGTTCTCTAGAACACTTCCGTATTTCAGTAGAAAAAATGCCTGTTGCACTGATCCACGCGCTTGCTTTAACCAAAAAAGCCGCCGCCGGTGTCAATATGGATCTCGGGTTATTACCTAAAGAACGTGCAGATGCAATTATTGCTGCTGCTGATGAAGTGCTGGCAGGTAAACACCCAACTGAATTCCCATTAGCAATCTGGCAGACCGGTTCTGGCACTCAATCAAATATGAATATGAATGAAGTGTTAGCTAACCGTGGTAGTGAGATACTAGGTGGTATCCGTGGCATGGAACGCAAAATTCATCCGAATGATGATGTTAACAAAAGTCAAAGTTCAAATGATGTGTTCCCAACGGCCATGCATGTCGCTGCTGTTATCGCATTACGTCAGGATTTACTGCCGGAATTAAAATCATTACTGAAAGTATTTAAAGAGAAAGCAGAAGCTTTCCATGATATCGTCAAGATTGGTCGTACTCACCTGCAAGATGCGACACCACTTACATTAGGTCAAGAAATCTCCGGTTGGGCGGCGATGCTTGAGCATAATATCAAACATATCGAAGATTCAGTTCCTCATGTGTGTGAGCTTGCGTTGGGAGGAACGGCGGTTGGTACAGGATTAAATACACATCCTGAGTACGCAGTTCGCGTTGCTAAACGTATCGCTGAATTATCAGGTCAGCCATTTGTCACGGCTCCTAACAAATTTGAAGCATTAGCAACCTGTGATGCACTGGTTCATTCTCATGGTGCGTTAAAAGGTTTAGCTGCCTCATTAATGAAAATAGCTAATGATGTACGTTGGTTAGCATCTGGCCCTCGTTGCGGTATTGGCGAAATTTCTATTCCAGAAAATGAGCCAGGTAGCTCCATTATGCCAGGTAAAGTGAACCCAACTCAGTGTGAAGCGTTAACCATGCTGTGCGCTCAAGTTATGGGTAATGATGTTGCTATCAATATCGGTGGTGCTTCAGGTAACTTTGAACTGAACGTATATCGCCCAATGATTATTGATAACTTCCTACAATCAGTGCGTTTATTGGCTGATGGTATGCGTAGCTTTAACGAGCATTGTGCTATTGGTATTGAACCAAACCGTGAGCGTATTAATAAATTATTACATGAGTCTTTAATGCTGGTTACGGCATTAAATACCCATATCGGTTATGACAAAGCTGCAGAGATCGCGAAGAAAGCTCATAAAGAGGGCTTAACGCTGAAAGAATCTGCACTGAAACTGAACTACCTGACAGCAGAAGAATTTGATAGCTGGGTACGTCCAGAAGATATGGTTGGTAGTATGAAAAAATAAGCAATTATACGCTTATTTTATCTAGTACAATATTGGATCCCGCTATCCCAGATAGCGGGATTTTTTTCTATTGCTTATTTTTCAAGATATAAATGTAAGCGTGGAATAATTAATTGTAACTTTTTGGCTTTAGGGCGATGGCGAATTTGAATATTATTCACATCATAATCAGCTAATTCACCTATTATGGGCTTAAAGTCTGACTCTTTATCAATATAGAAAGCTAATAATGGTAGGGGACAAGCATATTGTACCTGTTTTTGTTGCTCCGAATACCAAACTCTGGCAATAGGTTGGACTTTCACTGGACGCTTAATTTTTAATTTGGCATTTTCCGGGAGTTGTGAAAGGGTCATTATCTCTTTATCGATACGTTCAGCCCATTGTTCACTAGTATAAGGAGGTACGGCGCGATTGGCTTCTCGACTTTTTTCTAGCTGAGCTAACACATCATTACGAGTTAAGTTTTTTATAATGTTTTTATTGGCCCAGCCAAAACGTACTGTATCAGGATCAGAAAGTAGGGTGAGGGTGCGATAAGCATTAAGTGTAATTAAGCCTTTTAGCTGATTATGGACAAAATCAAAACGTTCTTCTTTCGAAATACCAGACTCTTTCGTCACAATATCTGAAAGCTGTTTTTTTAATGAATTAATGCTCTCTACTTGTGTTTTTACATTCTTAAATACAGGATTGCTGACACTAAAACAGAGTACCCCCGGTAAACGTATCGCACGCTTGCTACTGACATGTGGGGCATTATCATAGATAAAGAGATTGGTCATTAATTTTAAAGAGAGTTCTAAAGCATCAAGATCATAACTAGGTGACACTGTAACATTTGTTATCTCATCATGTTCATCTTCTTTACTTACCTCAGGTAATTCAAAAACCGCAGAAGGAAGTTGCTTTAACTGACGAAGAAAATCGGTAAGAGCATTGATTTCTGTTTCAAGTTGTTGAAAACAGAGATTAAATCGCTGTATTGCATCATATTTGCTCATCTCTATAACCTTATTTAGTTACAACATACAATTAGCCGTTATTAAAAACAATACATAAACTTCAGTGGAATGTATATCGTCTAGTAGGGTGAAAATTAAAAAATCACGCTATACTGTTTATTTATACAGTATAGCGATAAAAGGGCACTTTGTTGATGATATTTTTCTTAAATATCGTTATATGCGGTTTTTTTAAGCTAGCTTGGTTTTATTTTTAATCTTCTTCAGGAGGGTAATGAAAAGCTGTATATTCGTCTACACAATCTGGCTTAGTCGGTGGACAGTTGTCTACTGTGGCAACAGATATAGATGCAAATAATAGTGTTGCTAGTATTATTGGTAATTTTATTAAAGTCATGGTTGTTGTCCTTTTCAAAATAGAGACTCCATACTAAAAAAAGCAAAGTAAAGTCACAATTTTCTTTATTATCAATAGGTTTTTATAAATTAACAGACAGAAAATTATGACTTTTTATTGTGCTATTCGATTAAGGCGCAGTGCGATTAATAGTGCGGTTAACATTAAAAAAGCAATAAACAAACCAACACCAAGCCAACCAAAATTGACCCAGAAGATCCCACCTAGTGTTCCCGCAATACTCGAGCCTGCATAATAGGTAAATAGATAAAGAGAAGAGGCCTGCGCACGTCCTCGTTTAGCTCGACGTCCAACCCAACTACTTGCTACCGCATGGGCAGCAAAAAAACCCGTAGTTAAAATAAGCATACCTATAAAAATAATTGCTAGAGAGTCAAATAGTGTAATTAATATACCCGCTAGCATCATAGAAACACCGGCAATAAACACTTTACCTAATCCATATTTATTGGTTAATAAGCCTGCTTTCGATGCACTATAAGTTCCACTCAAATAAACAATTGAAATTAAACCAACGGTTGTTTGAGTTAATGAATAAGGTGCATCTAATAGGCGATAACCAATATAATTAAATAAGGTTACAAATCCTCCCATTAACAAGCCACCTTCAATAAAAAGAAGAGGGAGTCCTTTATCTCTAAAATGCAATTTAGTTGTGATAAGAAGATTACGTGGTTTTAAGGTTGCTGGCCTAAAATGTTGTGATGTCGGCAATATTCGCCAAAAAATGATAGCAGCAACAAGGGCAAAAATACCTAAAATAATCACAGACACACGCCAAGAGTAATAATCACTCAAAACACCAGTAATAACACGGCCACTCATACCACCAATAGAGTTACCGCTAATATAAAGCCCCATCGATAAGGCTAGATAAGCAGGATGGATCTCTTCGCTAAGGTAGGTCATCGCAACGGCTGCAACACCACTAAGTGATAGTCCTACGAGTGCTCGTGTAATTAAAATCCCCGTCCAGCTATTCATCATGGCACTTAATAGTGTGAAAAAAGCCGCACAAAATAGCGCAATAACCATCACATTTTTTCGACCAAACGCATCAGAAAGAGGCCCTGTAATCAATAGACCACAAGCCATAAGACCTGTAGAAAGCGATAAAGCAAGACTACTGGTTGCTGGGGTGACTGAAAATTCTTTTGATAGGATAGGTAAGATAGGTTGCACAAAGTAGAGTAATGCAAAAGTGGCTAAACCAACCATAAAAAATGACACTGTCACTTTTATATAAAGCGCGTCATCACGCTGGATATAGTGTTTCGGACTGTTTGGTTTAGAAGTGGTGTTGATAGAAACATCTTCTTTTAGGGCCATGTTTTTACTGCTTATTTCATGAGTGTCCATAAAAAGTGGCTATCCAATACTTAAATTTGATTTATATCAATGTTAGAAACATTTGATTTTTTTGTCTAATATATTAATAATTAGCAATAAGACTTTTAAAGTATCAATAGGCATTTACATCAACGAATAATACAAATTATGAATATAGAACTTCGCCATTTACGTTATTTTATTGCTGTTGCTGAAGAATTACATTTTGGTAAGGCAGCTGAGAGATTAAATATTTCCCAACCTCCTTTAAGTCAGCAAATACAAGCCTTAGAAAGTGAGATAGGGGCTCGTTTACTCGAAAGAACCAATCGTTCTGTTTCGTTAACCCCGGCAGGACAAATGTTTTTAAAAGGATCCTATCAAATTATGGCACAAGTTAAGGCGGTAGCGACACGAGCATCAAGAATGGAAAAAGGAGAATTAGGTGAAATTTCAATTGGTTTTACCTCAACAACACCTTTTATGCATTTGGTTACGTTAAGTTTGCGTCAATTTAGGGAAAATTATCCTGAAGTCGGTATTCATATGCATCAAATGAATACTAAACAGCAAATATCACCATTATTAACTGGCCACATCGATTTGGGAATTATGCGTAATACGGTGTTACCTGATAATTTGCACCACCAGCTCCTATTTCGTGAACCTTTTATTTTGGCAGTTTATGAAGGGCATCCTTTACTTGAATACAAAGAAACAGGCGTAAATATTCAAGATATTGGGCAATATCCTTTTGTATTTTTTGAGCGAGATGTAGGAACGGCGCTTTATGATGAAATTATTCAATTGCTTAGCCTTGCGGGAATTACACCAACGATAGCACAGGAAGCCGGAGAGGCGATGACCATCTTGGGGCTTGTTGCTGCCGGATTAGGGATTTCTATTGTGACAAAATCATTTACCCGCATGAAAGTTGATGGTGTGCATTATCTGCATTTTGCTAATTCGAATGCTTTCTCTGAAGTATGGTTAGTTTCTCATAACAAACGAACGATCCCCGCTGCGGCCAATAGGTTGACTCAATTATTGCTAAAAAATATCTTAGAAGATCAAAAATCTTGATTTATATGTGCTTTCCATCACGATTTTTATGTAATTATTGTACAATTATCACAAACTGACGACATAATCGAAAAATAATTATTTAGAGCTTCGAATTAATTACGGCTTTTTTATTAAGGATAAGATGAAATGGGGATCCCGCCTAGCCATATTGATCATGTAAAACAATTTAATCTTGGCACTGTTTTTCGATTAATTGATGAACATGGTCCTATTTCTCGTATCTCATTATCTAAAAAAGCAACACTTGCGCCTGCCAGTATTACTAAAATTACGCGAGAATTAGTTGAAGCACACCTTATTCATGAAACAGAATTTCCTGGGTTAGGATTTCGAGGACGGCCGGCTGTTGGTTTAAAGTTAGAGAGCAAAGGGTGGCAATTTTTATGTATTCGAGTAAATAATGGTAGCCTACTTTTTAGTTTAAGAGAGCTTGATAATCAATTAGTTGTTGAAGATACCTTCGACTTTCCTAAACAAAATAGTGATGCTTTTTTGCATCATTTCCTTGCTGCAATAGATACATTCTTTCAACGTTATCAATCAAGAGTAGAGCGCCTTACTGCAATTAGTATTACCATGAATGCAATTGTTGATCCGATTAGTGGCGTTATTTATAGCTCTCCTTACTATGCTATCCAAGATATCCCGCTGGCTGATAAAATTCAGGAAAAAACAGGTGTTGCTGTTTTCTTACAACACAGTGTAACGGCTTGGACGATGGCTGAATCACTCTATGGTGCAGCCAAAAATAACACCGATATTCTGCAAATTGTTATTGATGATATTGTCGGTGCAGGGGTTGTGACTAATGGAAAGACATTACATTCAAACAGCCATAGTGCCGTCGAAATAGGGCATACAAAAGTTATTGATTCACAGACGCAATGTTATTGTGGTGCAAAAGGGTGTTTAGAAACGGAAATATCGATCCCTCAGTTAATTAAAAAAGCACAGCACTTGGCGCAAGAAAATCCCACCTCAATACTTAATCAATATCCGATTACGGTAGAAACGCTATGTGATGCTGTATTAATTGGTGATAAACAAGCATTAGACATCATTAATTTAGTGGCGCAACGACTTGGTTTTATTTTAGCCGTGATGGTCAATATTTTTAATCCTCAAAAAATATTAATAGGTTCACCTCTGTGTAGAGCAAAATCTGCACTTTTCCCCCTGATCCTTAGTAGTATCCAACACCATGTATTACCTAGATATGCCCATAACTTGGTTATTGAAGAAACAGAATTGCGCAATAAAGGCACATTGCCAGCGGCATCACTAGTAAAAGAAGCCTTATATAATGGCTCATTATTACTTGAGTTAATGCAAGGCTAATAATAATACAATAAAGTATAATTAAAGTATTATGCATAGAGAAGTAGGCCAATTGATCACTTACATTACCCTATTTTTACTCAATTAACTAAAAAATTGAGCTAACTCAAGCCACCATAAACAGTGTTACCCTAAACTCTAATCTCTGTCATTTTTCGTAAACCTGATTTATCTGTCATAACGGAAGTAAATTATATGTTAACACGCTTGTTTGTTACGGGGACAGATACCAACATAGGTAAAACTGTTGTCACCCGAGCACTTCTTCAGTCAATAAATCGTGGCGGGACAACAGCAGTGGGCTTTAAGCCTATCGCAACCGAATTACATGAAACGGTTGAGGGTAATCGTAATCGTGATGCTCAGATTATTCATAATTCCTCACCTATTGACGCTCGCTACGACGAAATTAACCCTATTTTGCTAGAAAATTGTTATGTAAGTGAAAATGCAATAGACTTCCATCAAATTTCAAGTGAACTAAATAATTTGGGCCAAAAAGCTGAATGCGTTGTTATCGAGGGAAATGGTGGTTGGCGCTATTTACTTGATGATAATACTTTTTATTCAGACTGGGTGGCTAAAGAAAAAATTCCTGTTGTTCTAGTGGTTGGGATCCAACCTGGTTGTGTCAATCACTCAATTCTAACCGCGCAATCTATTATTAATGATGGTTTAGAATTAGTTGGTTGGGTGGCTAATAGAATTAATCCTGGGTTACCGCACTATGCAAAAATTGTAGAAAGGTTATCTCAACATATTCCAGCCCCATTGATTGGTGAAATCCCGTATTTATTACGCCCTGAAGAACGTGATCTCTCTTGTTATCTTGACTTAAGTCAGTTAGAAATCGCTCAACCCGCTTAGTTAAGGTCAATCAAAGAGAATAACAATAAGTTATTTCTATTCAATAACTTATTTTCTATTAATATTTAGTTTTACTTATTACTTATCAACGCCTAATGGGTTAACTCATTGGGTGTTTTTTTATTTAACAATGAATACTAAATATTAATAGCCTAATCGCTATTTAGGTTAAAAAAGAAAAGGGCACACAAAGTACCCTTTTTAGCTATTAATTCTATTAAATCAATGATTAATGGCGAGTATAAATGATTTTTTTAGAATCATTTTCACAAGTACCTACAACTTTACCTTCAGTCTGTGCAACTTGATCATTTTCAACCACTGTTAGGGTAAAGTTAGCTGCAGGAACACCATTATTTTCAATTTTTTGTTGAATATCTTGAACGACTTCATCACATCCAGCATTTGCGGCTAAAGGTGCAAATGCGAACAATGTAGCCAGTACTGCAAATAGATATTTTTTCATAACATTTCTCTCCTTGCTTGATTTTTAAAACATCATTGTTTTATTTATATTAAGGGTTAATTGGGCGACCAGTATTACTGTCTAAACAGCGACGTGTTTCTGGCTCCCAGTAAGCATAGATATTGGCGCTTTTTAAACAAGCATCACGCTCATCAATAGCTTTATCTATTTTATTAAACTCAGTTTTTTCGCGTTGGTTGATTTTATTACGGAGATCGCGTTTTTGATCCCAATCTTCTTTCATTTGTCGAGCTTGCTCTTTATCTAAAACATTATCATAGCCATTGCCATTAATGGTTACATTTGTTGAAGCTGCAACAGAAGAAAAAGAAGACACGGATAAACCAAGAAATAGTGAAAATAGCAGAGTCCTTGTTGCTTGTTTCTTAGTTAACGTATTTATCATAATGGCTATCCTCTAAAATTATGTAGCACTGAACAATGACTATTTTATATCAACAAGTATATATGATCCCTTAACAAAAAATGAGTTTTCAGTGCGTTTAATTTTGTCGGTGCACACTTAATCCGGCAAAAGATTGACTGACGGGCATCATCTCAAGCGTATTAATATTAACATGTGCAGGCAATGTTGCCGTCCAAAAAACCGCCTGTGCAACATCTTCAGGAGTAAGCGCATCTGCTCCTGCATAAGTTTGTTCTACTTTATCGGTATCACCTTTAAAGCGTACTAATGAGAACTCTGTTCCACCCACAAGACCGGGTTCAATATCAGTAACACGTATTTTTTTACCTTGAAGATCGGCACGTAAGCCTAGGCTAAATTGCTTAACAAAGGCTTTGGTTGCACCATACACATTTCCCCCCATATAAGGCCAAGAAGCCGCTGTTGAGCTGATATTAATAATATGCCCGACATTGCGTTCAACCATTGAGGGTAGTAATGCACGAGTGACATGCACTAAACCTTTATTATTAGTTTCGATCATAGTATCCCAATCATCAAGATTGGCTTTATCAGCGGTACTTAACCCTAAAGCGAGTCCTGCATTATTGACTAATACATCAATTGAGCGCCATTGTTCTGGCAATTGATGATAAATTTCACTGACTGCTTTTTTATCGGTGACATCTAATTGTAAAGGATAGAATAGATCGCCCAGTTCTTGATGAAGAGCTTGCAGTTTATCAAGACGTCTCGCGGTACCAATAACTTTGTGTCCATGGTTAATAAAGTGACGAGCAATAGCTTCTCCAAAACCTGCTGAAGCACCGGTGATAAATATAATCATTTACTTATCCTCATTGTTTTAATCTTTGAAAGTAAAAAGCGAACGTTAACAAGAGTCAAGTTGAAAAATGCAGCTTTGAGATAAATCAGGGGAAAGATAAGGTTCTTTGCCAATGTAAAAGATTTTTAACTTTAATCATCACTGAGTTATACGTTTTTCACTACTGATCAAAGTGGGTTGAAAGGGGGTTTTTATTTCGTGTCACAGTAGAGAAGGTTTAATACAGAGGTGTCATAAAAAAGCTAGGGCAAAACAAATAGGCTTAATAAAAACATGGTTACAACAATAATCACGACGCCTATAACGGCAATGGTAACTGTGGGAGATAAAAGAAAGCAAAAATAACAGAGTACAAAAGTCACCGCGATATGGAGCAGATCGCTAAACTGATGATAAAGCCAAATAATCAAATTTTTAATTTTCAATAGAGCCGTTCTTACCATCATTTACTCGTAACTATGATTACTATATAGGTCATTGCTCGAATCTGAGCTTATAAAAATTTATAAGCTCAGTTTAGCATAGTAAATAACGGTAATAGTTATTTTTTGCCAACTTGATGGCCAATAACACCACCTAATACACCGCCGCCAATGGTTCCTAATGGACTACCATCTGTTAAAATTGCACCACCTATAGCACCAGCACCGGCACCAATTGCTGTATTACGATCGCGTTTTGTCATGCTTGAACAACCCGCAAGTGAAAAAAGCAGAACAGAAGCGACACACATTGTTCCAATTTTCTTAAACGTGATATTCATTTTTATAAGCTCCAGTATAAAGAACATTATAAAGTTACTGCTATCATAATCGTACTGGCATCAGAATATTCGGGAAGAATAGGGTGCAATACTCCTAAAATGCGTATTAAAAAGCATTAAAAAAGTAATAATAACTAACTATCTGATTAAGTTAGTTAATAAAATGAGCATTGTATTACAAAATGAGAGATATTAAGAATAGGCTTAAAATAACTTACAGATTCTAAGCCTATTAAATCTAACGGATCAGACGGGTAGTTAGCGTTTTTTGTTGATCCAGTAATTATGCTTATCGCGTAATTCTTCTTCTGTATATTTTATCGCTTCACTATCAGAAATTTTACGATGTGCATTATATGATTGATAAATTTTTGCTTCCCAAGTCAGTATTTTTGGTAAACATTGTTCAAATACAGCATCTGAATTGTAAGTACATTTATGGGTTATTTTTGACGCGAGATCTTTGTCTGCCGAGGTAAATTGGCTATATGCTTTATTTTCATTCATAAAGCTAACCTCTTCTTTGGTAAATTCGCTTCTTCTTTGATTATCACCAAGTTGTACAATATAAGCACCAATTAGACCAATAACACTACTCAATAACCATTGTTTCCATATTTTTCTTAAAGTAAAAGGCGTTTGAGTCCTAACGCATTTAATAAGATATAGTATTAAATAAATAGCAAAATACAGTGTTGCTAAAGCGATGATTGAACTACCGATAATAATTTTTGTATTTAAATATTCCATTGGTCCTCTATTTGTACAGGTGTTTTATAAAAATATGTTTATAATGGAGGGGAGTATAAATGAAAAACAATAGGTCACCAATAGAATAAATAATTAATATTATTTAACATTATTCCATTAATAAATAAAGGGTTTTATAAGAGCGAGAAATCAAATGAGAATTGAATGTTATAGTTGGTCAGATGTTAGTGAACAAATTCTGGAGCAAGCAATAGCCTTACAGAATTCAGCTTTTGAGGATATGAAGGGTAATTTTTATCAGGTTGATATACCTTACAAGTTGGTACTGGCAATTGATGATAATCAGGTTATCGGGCATGTAGCTGTTTATTTACGAGATGTTTACCTAGATTCATTTCCTGAAACCATTGGTATATTGAGCTGTGTAGTGGTGGCTCACAAATACCGAGGAAAGGGCGTTGCGGCATCATTAATAAAAATGGCTCATGCTATACTGAAAGAATATTCTGTTAATTTTTCTATTTTATTTGCTGTTTCTCATGCTTATTATCTCTCCTCTGGATATATTCCGATGAAAAATCTCACCCGTTTTATTGAGAATAATGAGAAGAAAGAATTTATATATGACGGTGGTATGGTGTGTGAATTAGGTAGTCAAAATTGGAATGTAAATATATTAGAATTAAATGGGGAAGTTGTATAATTCACAAGTGGTGTAACAAATGGTGTAAATAGTATAAATAGGTGTAAAAATAGCTGCTAGAGGTGCTAATTCGTTGCGGCTTTTTTCAACTACTCTTGGATAATTTCCTACAGATGATTTTTGTGTAAAAAAATTTACTTAGCGATTAAATTTTTTTCTAAAAAATGGAATGTGTAAATTTACAACTGGAAATAGGTAATGAGTCGTTCTATTATTTCATTTAGTGATCGCCTAGATGGCCACTAAATGAAAGACAAATCCGCAGAATTATCTACTGGGTCAATTAATATGAAAAAACTAGGATATATTAAATTATTAGCTATTAATGTAATATTAATAGCTGGTTGCAATGAAGAAAGCAGTGAACTTACACTAAAAAATCTGACGACCGCAATTAACAAGTATTATCAAATTTTTTGTATTGTGCCTCACCCTGTTCCAAGCAATAGTGTAAAATCCTTTCCAGCTGAGGTAAAAAAAGAATTACCAGGATTATTTATTTCAGAAGATGAAATGGAAATAAAATTCAAGAATGATATAAAATACTTTAATGCATTTGAATCCATTAATTTGTTAGATAAAGAAGTAATAAAAAACAGCCAAGAAGAGATAATAGGTTATCGCTATAGTCCAACAGCTGAAGGTAAAAAATATTTAGAGAATGATAAAAGTCGTTATTTTTGTGCTGGTAATTATGAGGTTACAAGCATTGTTAAAATAAATCCGCCGATTGAAGAAGCGTTTAAGAAGGTTGAAGTTACTTATACCTATAAAGCTATAAATATTTCTCCTTGGGTTAACAACAAGATCATTAAAGAAACATTTCCGCAATTACAGCAAGATTTAAAGCCTCAAGCAGAAAATACAAAAATATTAATACTTCGAGGTAATGTGTGGACAGTCATTAATTAACTTCGAGGTAATGTGTGGACAGTCATTAATTAAAGGAACGAGAAATGAAAAGTAAGCGGAGTAGTATATTAAAACTTCAATTATCAATGATAATACTCTTATCATCAGGAATGGCAATTGGGGCTTCAAATAAGACAGTAGAATTTTTATTGACAGAGCAGGAAAGTGGTTCTTCTAATGCAATAGCCGAACTTAATTTACTTGCGAAGCAACAAAACCCACATGCATTGAGTACTCTAGGTTTTATTTATGAACATGGGGTTAATACACCTAAGGATGTGTTAAAAGCGATAGATTATTATCAGCAAGCTTGTGAACTTGGTGGAGACTATGGTTGTGGTAATGCCTGGTATTTTTATAAGTATGGTATAGGTGTTGAACAAAATAGCAAAAAAGCGACTCAGTTTGCTAATAAAATAAATAAAAATGATATTCCATTAGAGATAGCGAACAAATTAAGTCTTGAATTTTATGATGCAAAAGTAGTAGCAGAAGCGAACCCTGATATTCGTTCTGATTTTATTGAAAGCTTATCACAATGGTTGACAGCTGGAGATGAAGTAACACAATTAATGTTTACTAGGATGGGATTAAGCAAGCAAGATACATTACATTTAGCGAAAGTATGGGCAAATGAGTATGAAAATGATGCAAAACTTAACTTTCAAATAGGTCATTTATATAATTTTCGATACTCAGAACTAGATAGTGAAAGAAAAGATCTCGAAGCTTTGAAATGGTTTCAAAAAGCAGCTGAATTAGGAGAGCCAAACTCTCAAAATATTATAGCTTATTTATATGAAAATGGTGATTGGGGAATAAAACAAGACCCCAAAAAAGCAATTGAATGGTATCAAAAAGCCGTGGAATCCGGTGACAGTAATGCTACTATGAATTTAGCTAAAATATATTATAAAGGTGTAGATACAAAGGTTGATTATAGTAAAGCATTATCTTTATTTGAAAGTGCTAAAGATTATAACATTGGTGAATCTGCAAAGTATTTAAGTCAAATTTATTATAATGGTCAGTCAGTTATATCGGACTGTAATAAAGCAGCAGATTATTATGAGAAATCAATCGGCAGATATAATGAAAAGATCCCTCGGGATAAATATATAGAGCTCTGTCAATCCGATAGAAAAATGCGTAATGAAGTTAAAAATGAGTTACCGAGTATTGTTATGAAGCATATTTCTACATTTAGCGGTGATAAGGGCGCGTTAACTCAGTGTGAATTATCGTTTGGTATTTTTAGTAATAAAATTATTCCTGTTGAAAATTTGCGAGTGAAAATTCAAATGACTGCGGAGAATAACTCGAATGATGAGCCTTTTATACTAGAGCATATAGTTGCCTTTCCTCCTTTTGGATTTAATAGTTTAAATAAAGAGGAAAATGGTGGAAGAGGTTATGAGAATTCTAAATTAGTACCAATCTATGATGAAAAAGGTTGTAAAACTCACAAGGCTAAAACAAAAATTCTGTCTGCAACAGCATTAATTAATGGTGAATCTGTTGATTTATTAGAGAAGAACTTAATTTCATTCAGCGATAAAAAATAATTGTAATGGTCAATAATTCGATGTCTGTGAGCAACGTGCAAATAGTGGAGAAGTGTCTGCCATTATCCTTGCTGTATGGGTTGTATGCAAATTAGTAGTATCACGAAACGCATGAGCTGCCAAAGATTACGAAGTCCAGTGGTGGTTGTGCCTTTGTTCGTATAAATGTATAACGCTATGTTACAAAAGGGTTCTTGAGCCTTTAACATAGAGTGCATTGTGCGAGCCAATCATCAATTCTTATTCGTTAGCTATTGACGGGTGAGTTATTTTTTATGCCGTTAGGTATAGAAGTAAACATGCGATATGTTTAAGGATAACCGTTTGTTAAACAGAAATACTTATTGAGAAGCAAGAAAGAGCGCTACCGCTCTGATAAGCCTAAGATCTCATAATAGCGATTAAGTTTGATAGTTGAATATAAGCAACGTTTTTAGGAAAAATAATAAAAAAATACTTAGTTAATATTGGATTTACGTTCTGCCAGAAATTTTTAATTTTCTGTCATGTTTTTATTGATAAATTACTCAACGATAAATGAAACATCGACAGCTCCTGAATATTTATCTGCTATAACTTTGCCATTAGCACATAGACCAAATAGAAAAGTTTGATTAAAGGATTTTATATTATCCATATTGGGTATATAGTGACCATCAAAGAATCTAATGGCACTTGTATCATTCGCTTGACATGTTTGATTTGTTAAATTTTTTAATGATGCAACAACATAAACTTCTGATTGATTGTTTGATTTTGTTCCATTTAAAAGCATTCCAGACATATTTCCACTAACAAGACTATTATAAGCTTTTATTGTAATATAGTTTTTTCCACCTTGAGTACATGTAACATTAACGGAATTTACTGGTGAAGTATCTAATAATGTTGGTGAAGTAAATGTTGATGTAAATTGATCTTTAAATTTAATATTAGTCTCAGTACTACTTGTCACGTTACACCTTCTTAAGGCCGTAACTTTAATTTCTCCAGGGCGGATAAAATAAGCAGTACTATCATCAACGCTATTAGCTGTATTTCTTGACAACTTAAAACTAGTTTCTAATGAAAAAATACCAGGTTTTATATCGCCATATGCATAAACTGAATAACTATTTATACTGATAGAGACATAAGATCGAAAAGAAGGATCATAAAAATTTTCTTGATCATAAGCCGAAGGTCCCCAGCAAAAAGAACCATTTTTGCTTACATTATATAAACTTGAACGAGTCAACTTAGATCGAGTTAATACTCCTTTTATATTTTGGATACCTGAATTATTAGTTTTATATTGTCCTCCAATGTTTCCATTTATCGCCAATAGTAAATAGCCAGAGGTAGGATAGTTTTTATTTATTAGTTTAAATCCCCATTCATTAATTTCAGGTATTTTTTGTAGCCCATCGGTACTACCACAATAACCCGTCTGGTTGGTAAGGCTCAGAAAACCAAGCCTAGCATAATAATTAGCGCTCGAAGGGGCAGTGAAACTTTTAGGAAAGGTTTCAGCTAATTTTGTCACTGGAACAACTTCGCCTACATAGCCAGTTTTCCCTGCCATTATTTTAATTTCTCCATCAGTAGCATAGCTTAATGTTGTACCTATTGTCATGAGTAATATAAAAAATGGTGAGTATTTCATTTTCATAAATGTTCCTAGGAATTTACTAAAAATTATTTCTTATTAAGAGACAAGATTTTTATTAAATTAGCCTAGCATATAAAAAAGGAATATTCATAAAAATATTTATATTCCAATATGATTATCTTTATGCGAGTATCTCTATAGGAATAATTTACTTTAACTATAATGGAGTTTTAATTTTATCTATTCTGATGTATTAAATATAGAAATAAGACGAACAAGGAAATATACAAAAATCACTCTTATATATGAGATGTGTTATATATTATGAACATATCGTCATTTCCTATAACAAACCTCGGCTAGCAATGTAGCATCAGCATATAAATTAAAGAAAGTCGGTTGGAAATACTAAAGTAGTGACCAAGTCCAATTGAATAATCAATCAGCCAAAAACAGAGATTTCAGCGACTATCCGTATTTACCTACCATAGTTCGCATAATGTGTGACTCTATGTTACAAAAGGGTTCTGAGCGATTGCGGTAGAATGGTTTTGATGTTTACCGCAATCGGGAAGGTTCGTCTTTACACATAGAGTGCATTGTGCAAATCAGAGATTTTAGGTTTAGCTTCTACCATCAATGCTATTTTTCATATAAAAATCAGCATAAAGAACATCAATTTCTTTTTCTGAAAAAGCGTCTTTTATTGAGCCCTTTTCTAAATTAAATTTCAATTTACTAATAGGCATAGAGTGTATTTGTGATACGAGGTTTTTTGTTGGGCTATGAAGTTTGAATATTTCTAGTGAAACATCAGCTAATTTTGGGTCGTTTTTATTATCGATATCGGATACAAAAACACTAGCAGCTAAAATTTTCCCATTAATATTTCTAATTCCAACTATATATGCAGATTTCAGTTTTGAATACTCTGTTACTGCATTCAACCCTGTATCTATATCATATTTTGTTTGTGTTGGATTACTATAAACACATAAACTTATAGCTACATTAGTACTCATAATCTATTCCTCTTCATTTTTGGAAAAATGCTTTCTCGTTGTATTACCCCAAATCTTAGGTGTTATTTTTTCTTTTGAAACCAAACGATTACGCCAAAGAAGGTCGGTTAGCAATAACCAATTAATCATTTGCATCAAAAATCTTTGTTAAACTTAATATAACATATTCTTATGTATTTAATAGCGTCAGATATCGTGTTTCTAATTTTTGAACATTGGTATAAGTAAAAAAATATAATAAAAAGAAAAGGTTGCTTAGACAGTATCTGTGATAACTATCAATATAACAATACAAAAAGCTTTTAGTGTGATATCTGAAAGGGTGCGGTAACTGATTACCTCTACAGAAAATTATTTGTGGCGGGGGATTTATGCAGTATTGAGGTGATAAACGATCACAAATATATTGGCGATTTTACGGTTAGATTTATAGTTACAGCAAAGAGCAATAGCAATATCAACGGTAGAAGTTTGAAATAATAAATAAAAATATTAAGGATTATTATTGGATAGATGTCTTTGATTCTTATGATAGCGTCATGGGCATCAATTTAACTGACGGTATAAACATCTAAAAAGGCTTTATTAAAATCCTTTCTAAAGTAGTATCTGATAAAAAGACAAAAAAACATTGGGTCCAACCAACATAATCAATCAGCCAAAAACAGAGATTTCAGCGACTATCCATATTTACCTACCTTGGTTCGCATAATGTATATTATGTTAAATTACATATAATAACCAATAACTTCATTCCTAGCTCTAATCTGTGCACGATATCCTCCACATCTAGATCATATTGTTATATTAAAATATTGGGCAAAAGCTTTATTGCCCTTTTCATTAATCGTCACTTCTCTATATCCTTGGTGGCGTTTTATCCAACCTTGTGTCTGTGCATGATTAAGTAATGCACTGCCAATTTGTCCACCTAGATGAAAACGCCTTTCACTCCAATCTAAACAAGGACAACAAATATTGCGCGAATGTTTTGCTTGGAAATTAAGTCCCATCAATTTAAAGCGTTTATCTCCGAATTCAGTTATTTCTGTTCCATCTTTTGTTATCCATTCTTCTTGGCAAAGTACCTGATAAATTTTAACGGCAATTTCACCGGCTAAATGGTTATAGCATGTACGTGCTTTTCTTAAATGTTCTGGGGTGGTAATTTTTGCTTGTGATACTAGCTAATCGAAAATAGCGATATTTACCACGAGAGATCACAGAAATAAGGCCGCTACTGAGTAATTTTGATAAATGGCTACTTGTGGTAGATGCGGAGATATCCGCAACAATGCTCAACTCGGTGGCTGTCCATGCCCTTCCATCCATCAAAGCACAGAGTATTTTTACTCTGGAAATATCCGCAATAGCGGCTCCAACCGCGGCTATTGCTGACTCCAAAGTATGCTCATATTCCGTTTTTGTTTTGTAATTATTCATCTTATAACGGCTCTATTGTCCAGTACGGTGCAATTACGTGTGAGTACTTGTAAACTCATAACAACGTTCTAGTTTAACTATACTTATTTTATAAAAATCAAAAATGCTCTTTTTACCTTCCTGCTGTGCTTTGCTGTGCAAAATATTATTTTTCCATTGCAGTATAGCATCTTCATTTTTCCACCAAGAAAGCGATAATAGCTTTCCTTCCGTCGCTAGGCTTTGAAAGCGCTCGATAGATATAAATCCATCAATGTTGTTTAGTAATGGTCTTAGTTGAGATGCTAAAGATAAATATTGCCCCTGCTTACTTGTGGCTATTTGAACTTCAAAGATAACAGCGATCATTTTATTCTCCTTGTTAAGAATAAGCAGGATAACAAGGAAAATAATAAACGTTTCGATACCTATTGAAATGTTACTCTGTACTGAATGTAGAGTAGAAATGAAGTTAGTATCTTTATTAAGCAATGATATCTTTAAAAGCACTTGTTACTTGTTATATTTATAACAAAAAATGTAGTATTATCAGATTTTTATGTGCAAAAACATAACGTAAGAGAAAAATAATGAAAGTTCATTATGCTGTAGGTAAATATATAATTGCTATATTTATTCTATTACTGCTTGTTATCACCACCCTATTATTTTTTACAAGCCATATTCAAGACTTTGACTATGAAAACAAAGATCAAGAAGAATTAAGTTTTCTATCTCAAGGAAACCGGCTATCAGGAACTCTTCTTACTCCTCAACATAAGACTCCGTCAGCGGTTATCGTTGTTATTCATGGTGATGGGCCTCAAGATCGTTATTCAAATGGTGGCTACAACCCTCTGTTCAATACATTTTTGGATGCAAATATCGCGATATTCTCGTGGGATAAAGCAGGCATTGGTGATAGTCAAGGAAACTGGCTACATCAATCAATGGAAGCTCGCGCTGAAGAAGCGGTAGCTGCATTAAAATTAATGCAACTTCGTTATCCCAAAGTTCAAGTAGGTTTTTTAGGGTTTTCTCAAGCCGGATGGGTTATTCCTATCGCCGCTAGTCAATCACAACCAGCTTTTTCTGTGATTATTGGTGGTGCTGTCAATTGGCGAGAACAAGGACAATATTATCAAAAATTGCGTTATGAACAGCAAGGAAAAACACCGGATGAAATTATACAATTGCTGGCAAAAGAACAAAAAGAAAATGATGATATTTTTGGACTACATGGTACAAAAGATCGCACTCGTCGCAATGATATGAGTGAAGATCGATTTAATTTTGTTGTTAAAAATTACTTAAGTGATTCATCAAGTTATTTAAGAAAAATGAATGGTCGTATATTAGCGGTATGGGGAAATAATGACTTAAACGTTAATGCTCAGCTTAATGCTTGTCGCTATCGTGCAATATTAAATACTCATCATCAAGCTGATATTGTTGTTTTCCCTCATGCTAGTCATGGATTACTCCGTGTGCCAGAATTTAATTACCAATTAGAAAGTGATTGGCCAATATACCGTCAACTACAATTTCTGTGGGCTGGCCGTAAAGCTTACACTGAAGGTTCGTTACCACTTATTATCGATTGGATAAAAAATAAAAATCCGGATTTCTCTCCCTATAATATGGATTGTAATTTATGATTTTTAACCATAATAAGGATATAGATGGCTTTATACTTTGGTTGTCTCTTGTGTTACTTTCTTGTACTCTGCTACGCTTTATTATCAACCTATTTGAGTAAACCATGACAGAAGCTCGTTCTAAAGATCCACTACACGGTATCACGCTTGAAATGCAAGTTAATGCGTTAGTGGCTAAATATGGTTGGGTTAAATTAAGCCAACTAATCAAAATTAACTGTTTTAGAAACGAGCCAAGTGTAAAGTCGAGTTTGAAATTTTTGCGCAGAACTCCTTGGGCGCGCTCTGAGGTAGAAGCACTATATCTAAATCTTGTTGAAGAAAACCTTGATGATACAATCAATTATTCTGAAAGTGATCCTTGGGCAAATAGTCGCTATAAAAAATAATTGTTATTTTTATCAATTCTCATCTCTAAAATCCTTTGGTGTCATGCCAAACTCTTTTTTAAAAATAGAGTAAAAATATTGTAACGACGGATAGCCACACATCAAAGAAATCTCTTGTATTGATAATGTTGTTGTGGCTAATAAGTTTTTCGCCCTTTTCAGCTTCTCTTCATAAATCACAGCATGGATAGTCTTCCCTACTTCTTTCTTAAAACGCTGTTCTAAATTAGAACGCGACATATTTACAGCGTCTAACACTTGCTCAGTTTTTATTCCTTTACAAGCATTGTAATAAATATAGTGCATTGCTTGTACAACGGTAGGATCACTAAATGAATGAAAGTCTGTTGAGCGACGTTCAATGATTTTTACTGGAGGAACTAATATTCTTGGTAGTTGTTCAGTTAGATGCCCTTCTAATATTTGATGCAGAAGCTTCGCGGCTAAATATCCCATTTGTCGTGAACCTTGTACTACAGAAGATAGCGCTATACGTGATAAATAACGTGTCATATCTTCATCATCAATGCCTATAATACTGATTTCTTCAGGCACATTAATATTTAAGTTATCACAGACTTGCAGTAAATGACGCGCTCTGGCATCGGTGACGGCAATAATACCAGTTTGTGGTGGCAACGTTTGTATCCAGTCAGATAAACGATTCTGTGCATGTTGCCAATTCTCTTGTGTGATATCCATACCGTTATAAATGATGCCAGGGTATTTTTCGCGAGTAACTAATTGCCGGAATGCATATTCTCTCTCATTAGACCAATGCGGGTAGTTTTTTGCCGGTAATCCATAAAAAGCAAAATGTTTAAGCCCTTTTTGCTTTAAATGTAAAAAAGCTTGATGAATCAATTGGTAATTATCAGTAGCAATATACGGCACAGAAGGATAATCTTTTGCTTGATGATAAGAGCCACCGACACCAATAACAGATAAGGGTGATTGGCTTAAATGTTGAGTAATAATGGGATCGTCAAAGTCTGCAATAATGCCGTCACAAACCCAATGATTAATATTATCAAGGCGAGTGCGGAAATCTTCTTCAATAAATACATCCCAATGGCACTGTGACGCCTGCAAGTATTCACCTACCCCTTCAACAACTTGTCGGTCATAGACTTTATTAGCGTTGAATAACAGCACGATACGAAAATATTTATCTTTTTTCATATTAGATCACCCACTCTTCCATGTTGGCCATTAAACCACAGCTTTGTATTTGCCAGCATTCTCCTTCGTGGCTATGTGATTACTATCACACAAGTCAGATTTCGTAATAGCAAAGTAAAAAATAGGAATAACCAAGAGTAAGTACAACGAGTATTTTGTTGTTAAACCACATTGCCGAGGGGATTTTCATGAATCAGAATAACTTTAATAAATTAATTTCTAGGCAAAATACCTACAGTGCTAAATGGTGCAACAGTAACGCCAATGTTATTCCATTATCGGTTGCCGATATGGATATTTCTGCACCAGATTTTATTATTAACAAACTCAGTCAGTTTAATTTAACCGGTATTTATGGCTATACCGATCTTAGCTCTGATTGGAATAATGTTGCGGTAAATTGGTTTAAATCTCAATATGCTTGGCATGTTACACCTGAATCTGTGGTGTTTTGCCCTCGTATTATCCAAGCCGTCTCTCTCTATATTCAAAATTTTACTCAAATTGGCGATAAAGTGACAACCTTGTCACCTGCTTATCATCCTATTAGCAATACAGTTTGTGTAAATCATCGCCATCTACTAGAAAGCCCATTAATTTATCATAATGGATACTATGAAATAGATTTTGACGATTTAGAAGATAAATTTAAACAATCTGTCTGTTTTATATTGCTCTCTCCCCATAATCCAACCGGAACAGTATGGCAACAAGCTGATTTATTAAAAATTGCTAAACTTGCTGAAAAATATAAAGTTTTTATTATTTCTGATGACGTTCATGCTGATTTTGTTTTTGATAATGCCATTTATCGTCCTATATCAACTTTAAGTAGCTATGTAGAGCAACACTCTTTTATTTGCACATCACCGGCTAAAACCTTCAATTTAGCGGGGCTTGAAATAGCCAATATTGTGATTGCTAATCCAGAATATCGTGAGAAATTTAAACAATGCTTAATTGCCGCAGGTATTCATAATCCTGGTTACTTCTCTGTCCCTGCTTTCTTACAAGCTTATACCTTACAAGGTCAACAATGGATCAAAGAGCTTAAACATTACCTTGCTGAAAACAGGCAGTGGGTAAAAGAGCAATGTGCACGTTATTTTCCTGATTGGGTTATCACTCAAAGCCATGGCACCTACATGCTATGGATCAATTATCAAAAAATGCAGTTAACCGAACAACAATTAAAGCATTGGTTTGTTTCATTAGCCGAAGTAGAAATGAGTTGGGGAAGCAGTTTTGGTGCGGCTGGGGATGGTTTTTTCCGCATTAATATTGCTACACCTCGTTCAATATTAGAAACCGTTTTTACTCGGCTTATTCGTACCTCACCTCACGCCAGTTTGGAATAAATTACAATGAAAACGCAAACGATAAATAATCCGAGAACCCCTACACTTCTCGAGTCACTGTTTCCTATATTTACAATGGTGGTGCTATTAGGCGGAGGTTACGCCGCTTTTGATTTACCTCCCGAACCACTAATGGTGTTATCAACCGTCGTCGCGGCATTATTAGTTAAACGATTAGGCTATCGTTACGACGAAATCTTAACGGCTATCTCACAAAAAATCGCCAAAACGATGCCGGCTTTGCTGATCTTAATTAGCGTTGGTTTATTAATCGGGACATGGATGGTGGGAGGAACCATTCCACTGATGATCTACTATGGATTAAAGATGATCAGTCCTGAAATGCTATATGTTACAGCACTGCTAGTGACATCATTAGTATCAGTTTGTACTGGTACTTCATGGGGCTCGGCGGGCACTATTGGCGTCGCTTTTATGGGCGTTGCTGTCGGTATGGAGGCTAATCTTGCAGCAACTGCGGGTGCCGTTGTTGCTGGTGCTTACTTTGGTGACAAACTCTCACCGCTATCAGGGGATACTAACCTCGCTGCAATGGCGGCCAGAATAGATCTTTATCAACATATCTGTCACCTGCTTTATACCACATTACCTTCCTTGATCCTCACAGCGATTATCATGACTGTCTATGGTATGAATGGCGATTTAGCAGGACAAGGAGTGCCTGAAAAAGTCACCTTAATTACCAATGGGTTGGAGAATATTTATCACTTTAACTTGATCCTGCTTATTCCTGTATTAGTCATTTTATATGGTTCGGTCACGAAAAAACCGACTATTCCAGTTATGCTGGCCTCTGCCGCTATTGCGATGTTGAATGCTTATCTTATTCAAGGATTTGGCTTACATGATATCGTAAAAAGTGCCGTTGATGGCTTTAATGTCTCCATGATCCAAGGTAAAGAAGTACCTGAATTATTAGGTAATTTGTTAAATCGTGGTGGTATGAACTCCATGATGAGCACCCTACTTATCTGTTTCTGCGCACTCTCCTTTGCGGGGACTCTATCTTTAAGCGGTGCATTAGAAGTGATAGTTCATGCACTGCTAAAAATGGTGCATTCAACGGGATCGATGATCTTAGCGACTATTGCCTGTGGACTGACCATGATTGGTGTTACTTGCAATGGACAAATCTCTATTCTTATTCCTATCGAAATGTTACGTGGTGCGTATATTGAACGCGGTTTACACCCTAAAAACCTTGCTCGTACTGTTGAAGATTCCGCCACTATTTTTGAGCCTATCTTACCTTGGACTGCTGCCGGCGCTTATATGGCGGGTACATTAGGTGTTGCAACCCTAAGTTATTTGCCTTGGGCTGTATTGTGCTGGAGTGGCATCTTCTTTGCCATGTTATGGGGTTTCACCGGTTTTGGCATTGCTAAATTAACACCAGAAGAGCAGGAAGAAATGACTGCTGAGCTTGGATCACATTCAGAATTACAACTTGATACTAAATAAGGACGGTTCCATGTCTTACTTTGATAAAATTGAACAAATTCAATATGAAGGTACCACCAGCGATAACCCTCTCGCTTTTCGCTACTATAATCCAGATGAAATTATTTTAGGGAAAAGAATGGAAGATCATCTGCGATTTGCTGCCTGCTATTGGCATAACTTCTGCTGGAATGGTTCGGATATGTTTGGTATTGGTACGTTTGATAGACCTTGGCAGACACCGGGAGAAGCACTAGAACAAGCAAAGCGTAAAGCGGATGTTGCTTTTGAATTTTTCCATAAACTCAATGTACCTTTTTACTGTTTTCATGATGTTGATGTTATCTCTGAAGGAAATAGCATTAATGAATATATCACCAATATGGCAGCAATAACTGAGGTATTAGCGCAAAAACAGCAAGAAACGGGCGTTAAATTATTATGGGGAACTGCAAATTGTTTTACTCATCCTCGTTACGGAGCTGGTGCTGCAACAAATCCTGATCCAGAAGTATTTGCTTGGGCGGCAACTCAAGTTTGTGAAGCGATGAAAGCAACAAAAACGCTGGGAGGCGAAAACTATGTGTTATGGGGAGGCCGCGAAGGTTACGAAACATTATTAAATACAGATTTACGCCAAGAGCGGGAACAAATTGGTCGTTTTATGCAGATGGTTGTTGAGCATAAACATAAAATTGGATTCCAAGGTACACTGCTCATCGAGCCGAAGCCACAAGAGCCAACTAAGCATCAATATGATTATGATACTGCGACAGTTTATGGTTTCTTAAAACAATTTGGCTTAGAAAAAGAAGTTAAAGTGAACATAGAAGCTAACCATGCAACTTTAGCGGGTCACAGTTTCCATCATGAAATCGCCACAGCTATTGCATTAGGTATTTTAGGCTCAGTCGATGCTAACCGAGGTGATCCACAATTAGGTTGGGACACAGACCAATTCCCCAATAGTGTAGAAGAAAATGCATTAGTTATGTATGAAATTCTCAAATCCGGTGGTTTTACGACTGGTGGATTAAACTTTGATGCCAAAGTACGTCGTCAAAGTAATGATAAATACGATCTTTTCTATGGGCATATATCCGGAATGGACACCATGGCAATGGCATTACGTATTGCAGCAAGAATGATCCAAGACGGTGGACTTGATAAATTTATTGCTCAACGTTATGCGGGATGGAGTGCTGAACTTGGCCAAAATATCCTACAAGGCAAATTAAGTCTTGAAGAAGTGGCAAAATATGCACAAAGCAATACCTTAGCGCCCCGCTTACAAAGCGGACGTCAAGAGATGCTAGAGAGTTTAGTGAATCGTTATATTTTTGGTTAAGGGTATAAAAAGATAAACACAGCAGAGTAGCGCTGTGTTTATTGATTTAATTAACATAAGATCATGGGGTAAAACGTCATGTATTTAGGGCTAGACTTAGGCACATCAAGTGTTAAAGCGATCATCATGAATGAGCAAGGTGATGTCGTTGCCAGTCATTCTATACCTTTAACCCTCTCACGCCCTCATCCTCAATGGTCAGAGCAAGATCCACAAGCATGGTGGCAGGCAACTGATGAAGCGATAAAACAACTGAGTCGTACTCAACCTATGGAACAGATCCAAGCCATTGGTCTCAGTGGTCAAATGCATGGCGCGGTATTACTTGATGCGCAGCAAAATATATTACGCCCTGCTATTTTATGGAACGACGGCCGCAGTGTTAAACAGTGTTTACGACTGGCAAAGCAGTACCCTCAATTTAAAGAAATTACGGGCAATTTAGTTATGCCTGGGTTTACAGCGCCTAAATTGCAATGGGTCGCAGAAAACGAAGCGGAGATCTTTTGTCAGATTGCTCATGTGCTATTACCAAAAGATTTTCTACGTTGGAAAATGAGTGGTAATTTTGCCAGTGATATGTCGGATGCGGCGGGTACACTGTGGTTGGATATGCAAAAACGCGATTGGAGTGATGAATTATTAGCGGCAACGGGGCTTTCTCGATGTCAAATGCCGACCTTATTTGAAGGTAACCAGATAACGGGTTACTTACTGCCAGAAATTGCTAAAAAATGGCAAATGAAACAAGTGCCGATTATAGCGGGTGGTGGTGATAATGCAGCGGGTGCAATTGGTGTAGGAGTATATCAACCGGGTCAAGGAATGCTCTCTTTGGGCACATCCGGTGTCTATTTTGTTGTCAGTGAAAAGTTTCTCCAAAACAGTGACAATGCGGTACATAGTTTTTGCCATGCATTGCCACAAACTTGGCACTTAATGTCGGTAATATTAAGTGCGGCTTCTTGTCTAGATTGGGTATGCCAATTAACGGGGATCAGTGATGTTGGTGCAATGTTTAAAGAAATAGAACAGCATGCACATTCTGATAGTTCCCTACTCTTTTTGCCTTATCTTTCTGGTGAACGGACACCTTATAACAATGCGGATGCCAAAGGCGTATTTTGGGGGTTAACTCACCAACATCAGCGTGCGGATTTATGTCGAGCGGTGTTAGAAGGTGTTAGTTTTGCGTTGAGGCAAGGAATTGAAGTAGCGGATAAGGCTGGACAACATGCAGACAATATAACGTTAATTGGTGGAGGGGCAAGAAGTGAATATTGGCGACAATTACTAGCTGATATTACAGGAAAAACCTTGGATTATCGTCAAGGTGGTGATGTTGGTCCCGCGCTGGGAGCTGCTAGACTGGCGCAATTAGCGATAAATCCGGCTCATTTATCACAAATTATTCTTTCTCAGCCAAAACTTGAAACACGTCATGTTCCCAACTTAGAAAAACATAAGGCATATCAAGATAAATATAATGCCTTTAAAAAGCTCTACACACTTATTGAAACAATGAAAATATAAAACAATATTGCGTTAACATCAGGATTATACAAAGGGCGAGATGATACTTGCCCTTTTCTATTTATTGGAATAATACAGAAATAGCACTTAATGCTAATAAACCACCCATAATAAAATTAAATAGTTTTAATATTTTGGGATTTTTTAATCGCTCTCGTAAGCTATGACCAAAAGTGGCCCATATAGCAACACAAGGAAAATTAATTAATGTGAAAATAATAGCAACTAACAACATTGAAATATAAGGATATTGTGGTGAGGTATATAATGTTATCCCTGAAATCGCCATCATCCATGATTTAGGATTAATCCATTGAAATAATGCAGCCTCTAACAAGGTTAACGGTGAGCCTTGTCTATTACTATTTTGCTCAACAGAATGACTAATTGCCGTTTTCCAAGCTAACCACAATAAATACAGTGCTCCGAGATATTTTAATATATTGTAAATAATGGGCGATGATTTAATAAGTGCTCCTATGCCTATCCCCACAGCCAATAACATCACAAAAAAACCGAGAGACACACCGATAGCATGAGGCATTGTACGTTTTAATCCAAAGTTAATGCCTGATGCTAGAAGCATAATATTATTCGGGCCTGGTGTAATTGATGTAACAAATGAAAATATGGCTAATGATAAAAAAATGTCGAAAGTCATATATAAAATTCTAATCAATAAATAATGAATAAGGAGATATTAAATTGCCTTTTCTTTTTTTATTTACCAACTAGTGCTTAATTTTATAGGAATGGTAATACTTAGCGCTAGAGAAATTCATTATTTTAGGAATTTGTCTATCCATATGGATAAGTTTCAGCTTTTATTCTATTATATGGAATTTTCTACGGTATGATAAGTTAAAATAACGATATTATATAATAAGGTAATTGAAGGTGACTTATTACTAGAAGATATAACCTGCCCTACAAATATATTATTCTGATACCTTTCAAGAAAATATAACTATTAGCCCTAATAAATATATTGATATATTAGGGCTAATATAATAGTTATTGCTAACGATACCCGCGACGATGGTTTTGGGCAGACCAGCTATAGGTTTCATCACTAGAGACTAATTTCTGTTTTTTCTTCTGGGAAAGGGCTTTTTTGCTGGCTTTTTCTACTTCGAGGGAGATTTCGGTAATAATAGCATCTTTCACTTTATTCATTTCGGCGTTAGTTAATTCACGCCCCAATTTCTTTCTCTCTTGACCGATTCTGGTTCTAACGCGCATCTGTTGGGCATCTGTCATCTCTTGAAGAGTCAGCTTTTTCATACAATCACACCCTGTATTGAGAAAGGAGTCTTTAATATAACATCATTTCAACGACTCACAATCAATCAATTGCCTTTTTTGATAGTAAAACGCGATCGAGATAGATATTACGCGCTTATTACACGCGTAATATCATAAAGTGAGTGAAGGATTAAACTAACAGATAGACCGATTAAATAAGTTTAAGAAATTTAACTTTAAAATCATCAATATCTTGTTGTGTTGTTGCCCAAGAAGTACAAAGGCGCAAACAGCTTAGCTGTGGATCGTCAAGTAATATGCGATGAAAAACAAACTGCTGCGTTAGCTTTTCTGCAATATCATTAGGTAAAATGACAAACACTTGGTTAGATTCTGGTGGTGCTAAAAAATCAAAACCATGCTCAATAAAGAATGCGGCTAATTGTGAGGCCATCTCATTGAGATGTTTACCTAATTTAAAGTAGAGGTCGTCGCTAAATAACGCCGCAAATTGTGCCCCTAATAACCAACCTTTTGCCTGTAATCCGCCCTTTTGTTTTAAGCTAAAGCGAAAATCAGAATTTAATGCAGGATGACAAATCACTAATGCTTCTGCTGACATAGCACCAATTTTCGTGCCGCCAATATAGAAAGCATCTGTTAAGTGTGCGATATCTTCAATCGTCAGATCGCTATTATCAGACATCAACCCTGTCGCTAAACGTGCACCATCAAGATATAACCATAAATTATGTGCATCACAAAATTCGCGTAACGCTTGTAATTCGGCTTTACGATATACCGTACCAATTTCAGTGGCATTGGTTATATAAACAAGTTTAGGTTGCACCCAATGTTCATCGTTATGTTCAGCGAGGATCGGCTTCAATAAATCTGGGGTCAATTTACCATCAGCAGAAAAAGTGGTGATCACTTTATGGCCTGTTGCCTCAATTGCTCCCGTCTCATGAGTCGCAATATGCCCGGTACTGACAGAAATTACTGCTTGATGTGGGCGTAAAAAGTGAGAAATAGCGGTTAAATTAGTGATGGTGCCACCATTAAAAAAATGGATCTGCGCTTCGGGTTGTTTAATTCGCTGTTTGATTAATTCTTTAGCTTGATGACAAAGGGTATCCATACCATAACCATCATAACGTTGACCTACTGTATCTGTAATTGCCTTCATGACCGCAGGATGTGCAATTTCATTATAATCATTTTGGAAGCGGTACACGTGTACTCCTATTTATGTTGTGTTTGGTCTGTCTATTATAGATAAAAGAAAAGCATATGGCCTTTAATTGACAAATTATCAAATAAACACCACATGCTGAGTCTAATATATTTAAAAATAGAGCGATTTAAAACCGCCTATTTAAAACAAACTTCACCCCAACGGGCTAATCCTGCGGTTACTGAGCCGAAATCATTACCTTTTACAATAGGCACATTAGGTAACTGTTGCTCGATAGCTTGACATAAAATCGGTGAACGCGCAGAGCCTCCCGTCATAAACACCACATCAGGTACCACGCCCCCTTGTTGTACGGCATCATTGACCAAATCAATCATTTTATCTTTAGGGGATCCAATGGCTTCAACCATTTGCTGGCGAGTGATATTGGTTTCTAATGTTTCACTTAATAACGCGATGCTGGCTAAATAGGTATGGCAATCTGATAATGCCATTTTCGCCTCTTCCGCTTTGCGGACAATGCCATATCCTAGTGTTTCATTATAGACTTCAATTAAGCGTTTTATCTTTTCTGGCTCTTGAGCATCACGACGTAGTTGATTTAATGCCGCTAAGTTTTGTTGAGAATAAAAATCTTTTTGTGCTTCAACATTATTGATGGCAATAGGATCCCAAAATTGTTTTAACGGTAATTTTATGCCCGATGAAGTTAGCCCTGTCATGCCAAATAAAGGCATTAGCTGTTTAAAAGCTAGATAAATATCAAGATCATTACCACCAACACGTTGTCCACTATGCGCTAATAGTGTACTGGCACGATCGGTTTTACCCCGATAGCTAGGGCCCATTTGAATCAATGAGCAGTCCGTTGTACCACCACCAATATCAACTACCAAGACTGTTTGGTCTTTGGTTAATGTGGATTCATATTCTAAACCAGCGGCTACCGGTTCAAATTCAAATAAAACCTGTTTAAAGCCGGCTCGTTTAGCTGCATTAATTAAAATACGCTCGGCTTGCTTATTGGCAGCCTCTCCCCCTAACCCATTAAAGTTAATAGGTTTACCAATCATGGCATCAGTAATGGTTTCTTGGGTGCTTTGTTCCGCTTGTTGTTTTATATTGGCCATCATGGCGCACACTAAATCTTCAAAAAAGCTGATTTGTATCTCATGTAAGCCTGAGGCACCAAGAAAAGATTTAGGCGATTTGACGTAATAAACATCACGGGGATCTTTTAGATACAAACTTAATGCCGCCTGACCGAAAACAATATCCTCAGGCACTAATTCAATATCTTCATCACGATTAAACGCGATTGATTTTCTTAATAGTTGTTCGCCAATAGAGTTGGTAGGTTTAATATTTAAGTGGCGAAATAAATGTTCGGAAACAGATTCACGGGTTGGCGCACAAAGAGTAGATGGAATATAAACATTCTCACCTTCTAAAGGTAATAGCGTTGGTTTCCCCTCTTTCATTATTGCCACAGAACAATTTGATGTTCCATAGTCAAAGCCAATAAACATATCGCCTCCCAGCTAGACTTCGTTAAAAAAAAGACTGAGCACTCTACATCAAGCTTATTGTAATTACTACCAGATTGTGGTGTTTTGTCTTTTAATATTCGAATGGCGTTTCTGGCGAATAAAGTTTATTACAGCTTATTGTTATAGCCATATCAGGTTTTAAACCACCTAAATAACAATCAACAGAATCGGTTAATAGATGAAATAAGCACCCAACGGCAATGGCTTTCCATTTCCAAGAAGGAATAAACCATAAAACGATATAGACAATGGCAACCCATAGAGTATGCAATGGATGAAAACCAACACTGCAACGATTGGGATCAAAGATTGGCGTTGCAAACAAATGGTCAATGTCTATTGCCATCGTACTCATCATAAGAAGCGCAGCAAGCCGCCAGTTTTTACCCCAAAATAGATAAGCGAGTGCTATTGGCGCTAAAAAATGTAAACCATAATGTATTATTGTTCTGGCGATTTCAAAGATCACAAAAGTCTCTATTGCTTTATTATTTGATAGGCAGCCCTTTTTATAAGGTGATTATCTCTATTTATCAAGGTGTATATTAGGTAAGCCCTGATCAATATCCCCTAAAGCAAAGGCTAAATCTACTGCGGCAATTAATGAGCCTGTATAAGCATCTATATGTGAGAGTTGTGCATTTAATAGTGCAATTTCTGCGGTATTAATCTCCGTTACTGTACCTAGTCCATTGTTAAAAAAATCGACACTGGCGGTATAACTTAATTGTGCGGTATCAACGAGATTTTTAGCCGCTTTGTTTGCTTCAAGGGCCGATCTTAACGCATTCTCACTGAGAGAGATCTCTTTGATTGCCGTATCTTGGCTTTTGCGCAAATTTTCTTGTGCTAATTGGATATCTGATTGAGCATTGCTCATTCGCGACTGACGCATGCCCCCTTCATATAAGGGAATACTCACGCCAATTAAAATATTCGACGATGAAGTTCGTTGGCTAATTTCAGGTAACCCCTGAACATCAAAATGCCCCGAACCACCAGCAAGAGCACCGGCGAGATACACTTTAGGAAAATAGTCAGATTCAACAGAGCGTGCCGTTTTTAATGCCGCTTGCTCTAATTCATAGTGAGCTAAAATATCAGGGCGTTGTGATAACGCTTTTTTTATCACATCGTGAGTCAATGGGGAAATATCATCAGGTAAGCGCGCGTCATTATCATAATTCACTTTTATCTTTTCAAAGGGAGAGACACCTATTGCAGACAGTAATAACTGATATTGATCTTTTTCATGACCTTTAGCTAACACATGTTGTAATTCTACTTGGGCAACTTGTTGTTTGGCTAAAGCAACATCTAATACGGTTGCTAATCCCCGCGCACGTTTTTGCTCTATGGCATATAAAATATCTTTGCTTCTTTGCAGTGCCTCTTGGGTAAGAGTGACTTTTTTAAGGGCCGCACCATAACTAAAATAGGCAACAGAAACATCATGAATTATTTTTTGATGCATCAGATTAAAATTAAGGTTTGTTGCCAAAGAAGCATGTTTAGCGGCATCGGCTAAAGCTCCTCGTTTGCCGAAGTCAAAAATAAGCCATCTAAAGGTTAACGCTGGAATAAAAGCACTGTTTGATGTTTTAATATCATCAACAATTGGATTGGCGGGTAAATCTACTTTTCCTCTTTGATAACCTGCCAATGCCGTTGCGGTAATAATCGGCAAATAAGTACTTTCTACCATACCAATATCGGTGGCTGATTTTTTCGCTAATAACCAAGCAATCCGTGTTTCAGGATTATTTTGCTGACCAAGATCGATAAGCTCGGCCAATCCATAGCTCGTTTTAGTGGTTTGCTCTTGCTGAGGTGTGGCGAGGTATTGCTCAGAAGCTGCCATATAGTTTGTATTATTATAAGGCATCGGTTGTTGTGCTGAGTATTTCCCATAATCGCTAGTATCAATACATCCAACAAGTAATAAACTTAACCACGATGATAGAATATATTTTTTATGATTAATGGCCGATTTTATCATCATCTATTTTCTCTTATTAACTGTTTAAATACTTGTTCTCTTTCATTGATGGGCAACATTTTTATTTCTTCAGTTAAGACATTTTTCTTAAAATCATCTGGAGATAAAGGCAGTGTATCGGAATACTCACCATTATCATCAAAAATAAACCTATCAGCATAACTATGGCGACTAATGTAAGAAATCTTGCTTAATGACTGTTTAAAAAACAAGGTGAATACTTTGTTTCTTTCTTTATCTTTTCTCTCAAACAGCAGTAAATCAATATTATCTTTAGATTGTGCAATAGTCTCATTAATAGAGGCGACTAAATCTAAACACTCACTTTTATTGGCAGAGCATCTTAACTTTGTATAGTCATCTAAAATCGTGGCGAGCTGTTTGTATATTGTATTGACGATACTCGCGGGCCAGACTCGAGTAAAAATGACATACATAACAATATTGCCTAATAAAATACCCAAAATACGGTCGGAAACCACATCCATATCAAAACTCGGTTTAAAGCCATGTAGTGTCGTTAGCAAAAAGGCTAACCCTACTTGTACGCCAGCATAAGAGATACGTTCATTACCGGCGGCAACCCAGGCTGCAGGTAAAAGACAGAAGAAGATCAATACCATCAACTGAAAAATATCAGAAATATTAGGAATAATATAAAGCAGTGAGATCATGCCAATTAATGCGCCAATCAGACACCCTATTATTCTTAGTGTAAGTTTATGAACCGTTTCGCCCACTGAAGTAAGTGCAACCACATAGCAAGTGATCATCGCTGTATGGATACCTTGCCATTTAAAATAATCATAAAACAAATAACATAAAATAGCGGCAAGAGTTGTTTTAATAGCGAAGTATTTATGATTAGGATTACTAAATGCATCGCTTACAAAAAAGGGTGTGGCTTTTTTAATGGGTTTAGTGGTTCGTTTTGTTAGCAAAATAGTATTAAATTTATCCAATAAAGCGATTCTATTTATTGGCTGAAGACGTTGCACACTATCTTTAATGTTATCTAACGAGTGATTGGCAAAACAGTCCGCAATATATTTACATCTTTTCGCTAACATAAAACGTAACGATGTTGAGGTATTGTCATCCATTGTTATTGACATAACTAATATTGCATAGGAGTTATCAACCATGTTTTCTAACCATTGGATATCTTCTTTACCTAATAGATAAAGGATTTTCATAACCATCAAATAACGTTGGCATTCTGCTTGTGTTCCTAGTATTTCACTCAGCGTTATCTGGTTAGTTTTTTTCCCTAAGAAAAAATCATGGGCTGCCATAAAGCGCGTTGAAATTTTATTAAGCAGTAATTTCCGTGGGCTAATACCAAAAAAATAATTGAATATAATCACCAATAGCATCGGCGAAACGGCCATTAATAACGCATAAAGCAATCCTCTGGTTGCAGCATCACCAAATGGGATATCTTCAATTAGCGTCATTAAAAAGGCGATCACCAAAGCAACTAAATTGCCTATATCACCAAGACTACTTGCTGAAGCTAAATACATAAAAATGGCTGAGAAAAAAGCCATAAAAAAGAAGCGTAAAATAATATTTTGAATAGTGAGATTAAACAGTACTAACGCCACACCAACCACAATGGAGCATAAAATAATGACCCCAAGGGAGAGTAATATATTTTGTACTGCATCCGCTTTAATCAAATAGATAATTAAATAACAGCTGATTGCTGATTCAGGGATTTCATAAACCATAGCGATCACGGCCATTAAGGCACACAGTAACGCTATGCGCCACGTAGTGGCGAACCGATAGTCAAAAGGTAATAAATCTTGTTTGACTTGTTTTGCTATCAGCGAAGATTTAACAGTCATCATCGTTAGGTACAATATTTACAGTAGCAGTGGCACCGATGCGCATGAGTGCTTCTGGTGGTTCAGTAATAATGACTTTGACAGGAAAACGCTGCTCAACCCGTACCCAATTTAATGATTTAGGTACATAAGGTAAGTCTCTTGGAATATTAATCAGGTCGGTCGACATGACTCCCCGACTAATCCCTTCAACTTTACCTTTAATGGGGTGTTGATTATCAATCATGGAGTAAATCACCACACAGCTACCAATTTTTATATTATTTAAATCCGTCTCTTTAAAATAGGCCGAAGCAAACCAAGTATCAGAGTCAATTAAGGTAAAAACAGATTGCCCTGATAAAATAAATTCACCGGGAGATAAAACGACCCCGGCAATATATCCATTACTTGGCGCCCTTACCTCAGTATTACTTAACTCCCACTCTGCCATGGCAAGCGATGTTTTTAATGATTTGACTAATGCTTCTTCTGAATCGGTATTATTAATAAGTGCTTCAGATGCCACATTCTGTTTCTGTGCTTGTTTTAATGTCACTTCAGCATCATGTTTTAACGTCCGAGCATCATCGACTTGTTGTGCTGTGACAAAGCCTTTTGCTAATAAAGGTTCTAATCGATTTAATGATTGTGTGGCTAATGATAAATTGACCTGCGCACGTTTTATTTGCTCTTGTGCCACTTCTGAATTGGATGTTTCCGCAATAATAATACGTTGCTTATTGCTTAATGTCGCTTGTGCAATCTGTAGTTGCTCTTTTGCTTGCTCTACCCTGAGTGCGTACATTGTGGGATCAAGTGTAAACAGTAAATCGCCTTTTTTGACTTTACTATTTTCTTTGACATAAACAGCAGCAATGCGTCCAGGCACCGAGGCTGAGATATTAATTTTATTTGCATCAATGATGGCATCTTCACTAAGAGGATTTAATGCCGATATATGAATACTTTGCCATAATAAAATGAGCGTTATCAAAAAAACAATAATGGTGATCACGCGTGCTAGGCTTTTTTTAATTTTTTTATCCATAGTTTAATAAGTAAAATAAAGTAAGGAGATAGTTAAAGAAATTGATAGCATAATCGCAAAATAAAATAACAAAGGTACTGGCAATTTATCATCAATTCCCCAGTAGATAAGTAAAACCCGTAGACAAAAAGCACCTAATAGGCCAATAAATGTACATAACATCCAATAGGGAAAATAAGCACCTAGCATAGGAATAAAAGGAGAATGCCCTTGTGAACAGCCCGTCAACAATACAGTCATCACAGTTAAGCTGATAATTCGATGATGTTTTTTTATTAAGTTCAAGGTAATGCACCTATCATTTTATGATTAAATCCATTCATAGCTATCAATACTATAATATTTTTAGTTGTAATAAAGTGACTTATATTATTTTGCTAAAAATAGCATAAGGTTATTGTAGTTGAATTATTTATGATCAATTCAATTTTCTTTATTTTAAATACGCTTTTCAAAATAATGCCGCAGTGCTGGTTAAATAGAGTTTGATTTTATTACTCACAAAAACGTGCTCTGTGTGTGCTATTAGGTAATTTTAAGAGTATAGTAGACAATCTTTCTGCCTGTTTAGATATTATAGTTTTTATTATGGAATCAACGCTTTCTGCTCAAAATATACGCCGACTCCTTGCCAATGAAACACCGATTATTGATGTTCGTGCGCCAATAGAATTCAATCAAGGAGCGATGCCCAACGCAATAAATCTACCTTTAATGAATAATGAAGAGCGTGCGGCTGTAGGGACTTGCTACAAACAACATGGCTCTCAAAAAGCGGTAGAGTTGGGGCATCAATTAGTTAAAGGCGAGATAAAAGCACATCGTGTTGCTGCTTGGCGCGAGGCTTGCGAGCGTTTTCCTTCCGGATTTATTTGCTGTGCTCGTGGCGGTATGCGTTCACACATTGTTCAAAAATGGTTAGCTGAAATAGGCATCGATTATCCTTTAATTGAAGGTGGATATAAAGCGTTAAGACAAGCGACGATCGAAATGACCAATGAGCTAGTACAACGCCCTATTATCTTAATTGGTGGTTGTACAGGTAATGGTAAAACAACCTTAGTACGCTCTTTACCAGAGGGAATTGATTTAGAAGGATTCGCTCATCATCGAGGCTCCTCATTTGGTCGCACTGTTGAGGCTCAGTTTGCTCAAGCGACTTTCGAAAACTACCTTGCTGTCGATATGTTAAAAAAATCCCCTTATCATTCGCGTTGGGTACTCGAAGACGAAGGCCGTGCTATAGGTGCTAATGGTTTACCGGAAAGTTTGCGTATACAAATGGCAACAGCCCATTTGGTTGTGGTGGATGATCCATTTGAGCGGCGTATGGCAAGACTCAAAGAAGAATATTTTGATCGTATGACTCATGACTTTATTGAAGCGTATGGTGAAGAAAAAGGTTGGCAAGAATACAGTGATTATTTGCATCATGGATTGTATGCTATTCGACGTCGATTAGGTGCTCAAAGAGCCGCGGAGTTAACTCAATTACTTGATAATGCTTTAGCCGCACAAAAAATAAGTGCGAATACAGAAGTGCATTTTTCATGGTTATCGCCTTTACTAAAAGAATATTACGATCCTATGTATCGTTACCAGTTAAGTAAAAAACAAGATAAAATTATCTATACGGGTAGCTATGAAGAAGTTGAACAATGGTTTGCTAACCATTAACTCCCACGCAAGAAAATAGGATAAAAAATAAATCGAATTTTAGTATATATCCCTAAAGATAAGTAGAAAATAAAGGATATAAAAACTAAAAGCATGCTTATTTCCATTATGGAAATAAGCGATTGCTCTTTTATCATTAGGTTTTATTTTTTTTAGTTACTAGAATGCCACTTTCTAAAACGAGGTGGTTTATGACTAAATATGTTATTTTTAGTTTTTTTTTAGTATTGATTTATCCTCTTGGTGTTGATCTATACTTAACTGGATTAACAGCAATTGCTAGCGATTTAAATGCTTCTGAAGTGACATTGCACCATGCATTTTCAATTTATTTGATGGGAATGGTGTCATCCATGTTAATTGCTGGATGGTGCAGTGACAATTTAGGTCGTAAGCCTGTTATTTTATTTGGTACTCTGATTTTTTTCTTAGCGTCATTAAGTGCTGGGCTTTCGATAACGGAAAAACAGTTCTTGATTTCACGATTTTTTCAAGGTAGTGGGTCAGGTTTTTGTTACGTTGTTACTTTTGCGATATTAAGAGATACATTAACAGAACAACAACGTGCTAAAGTACTTTCTATGATAAATGGTATTACTTGTATTATTCCGGTATTAGCTCCCGTTCTAGGCTTTATTATTTTATTATATTGCGAATGGTCAATGATGTTCTATCTTATGGGGGCTTATTCCCTATTGGTTTTTATCTTTTGTTTTTTGGGGATAAAAGAGACTTACCATAAAAAAGAAATTAAAAATAAAAAAGTAAATCTATCTGTAATAAAACCAACAACAGACTCTTTTTTCACTCGCTATTTTTTAAGTCGTTTACTTATTTCCTGCTTAGGAATGGCCGTTATTCTTACTTATGTCAATATTTCCCCTATTGTAGTGATGCAACAAATGAATTATTCAACAGGAGAGTATTCAATATTAATGACATCATTAGCAATGATAAGTATGACCATTTCTTTTTTAATGCCAAAAATATTAATGAAATACCGCTATAAGCATATTTTATCAGTAGGGTTTATATGTTTTGGAATAGGTATTATTTTCCTTTTTATAGGGAAAAAGAGTGAAATGCGTTGGTTTTTTATTACCTTTGCATTATGCGGCTCAGGATTTGCGTTATTATTTGGGATTATTATGAGCCAAGCACTTTCTCCATTTAGCCAACGAGCCGGCGTTGCGAGCTCTGTGCTGGGTATTTCACAATTAAGTTTTTCTTCACTTTATATTTGGGTAATGGGGTGGATTGAAGTATCCTCAATAAATATGTTGGTGGTTATTTTATTTATCAGTTGTATTGTAGGTACTCTTTTTCTATGCTTTCCTCGGTTCACAGAACAAAAAAAGGTTAAATATAATGTCTAACAAACCATTACATAGAATTGATTTGAATTTGTTAGTCATATTTCAAATTCTTTTACAGGAGCGCAGTGTCACCTTGGCCGCTAAGTGGTTATCCATTTCTCCTTCTGCTGTGAGTAAAGCATTAGCCAAATTAAGGATATGGTTTGATGATCCTCTTTTTATCCGTAGTCCACAAGGGTTGATCCCAACACCATTATCGTTAAGTATTGAAGATTCTTTATCTGATTTTATTAATATTAGCCACCATATAGCTAATAAACGTAATACAGAAGTTCCTGTCGGACTTAAATTTAATTTAGTTTTAGAAACGCCGTTACATCAGGTTATGTTACCTTCTTTACCACAACAAATATTATCTCATTACCCAAAATCCACACTTCAGATAAAAAATTGGGAATATAATTCTCTTTCTAATATTATTGATGGAGAAGTTGATATTGGGCTTGTTGGACGTGAATACTATTCACGCTCAAAAGAGTTATTAGAGCTACTTCCTGATGTGATTGATTATGAAATATTATTTGATGATATCCCACTTGTTTATCTACACAAAAATCATCCGTTAATGAAAATGAAGTGGGATCTTAATAATTTTTTATCTTTTTCTCAGGTGAGTACAGAATATGACAAACAAAGTCATTGGGCTTTAGATAATATCTTAAAAGAAATAAACAAAAGTCGTCAGATAGCAATTACTTATACTTCTTTTGAGCAATCTCTTTTTATGGTATCTCAACCTGATCATCAATTAATTACTTGTGCACCAGGATATTGTCGTTATTATGTGAAAACACATTTTCCTGATATTGTAACATTACCTATACCTCTTCCCCCTGTGTTTTTAGAACAGCTTCATCTACCTTTTGTTTTGTTATGGCATAAGCGTAATAGCCATAATACAAAAATTATATGGCTAAGAAATACAATAAGAAAAAGTATTAACCAACAAACTTCCGATATCTGATAGTTTAAAATAATAAAAAAAGGTGATTTGATATCAAATCACCTTTTATAAACTTATTAACGCTATATTAGTATAATCTATTTAACGACTTCACCACTATCAACAACGGTTTGACGTACTTTATTCGCGAAATTTTGAGTTTCACTGATAATCGCTTGTTCATCTACAGTTAACAGTTGGCGATCTTCCATCAAAATTTTACCATCTACAATGGTATGACGAACATTACTTCCATTCGCACCATAAACTAATGCTGCATATGGGCTATACATAGGCACCATATTAGGTGCTTTAGTATCAACAACAATAATATCAGCAAGTTTTCCCGATTCTAAAGAGCCTAATTTATCTTCCATATGTAATGCCTTGGCTGAGCCTATTGTTGCCATTTCAACAACGGTTAATGGTGGCATTGCGGCGCGATCTTTATTCTCTAATTTATGAATTTTGCCTACTAAATTTAACTCATTCATCGTTGTGAGTGTATTGCTCGACATTGGCCCATCAGTCCCTAAACCAACACGAACACCTTTCTCTAGCATGGCAACAACGGGCGAAACACCTTTGGCTGATTTGGTATTAGCACTAATATTATGAGCCACACCTACATCATATTTTTTTAATAAATCAATATCTTGCTCATCAACCATAATCGCATGAGCGGCAATGACTTTATTATTTAAAGCGCCAATATCTGCCATATATTGAACTGGGCTTTTACCATCGGTTCGTTTTGCAATTTCTTCTTTCTCTCTATCGGTTTCTGCTAAATGGATCATCACAGGGGCATCAAGCTCTACCGAGAGTTTAGCAATTTTTTGCAGGTTCTCTGTGGTATTGGTATAAGGTGCATGAGGTGCAAAGGCAGGAATAATGCGCGGGTGATCTTTATATTCATTAATAAAATTGACAGCATATTGAATGCCTTCTTCAGGGGTTTGTGCATCAGCCACCGGAAAATTAATCACTGATTCACCTAAGATGGCTCTATTTCCCATCTTATCAACCGTTTTAGCGACTTCATCTTCAAAATAATACATATCAACATAGGTAGTTACTCCCCCTTTTACCATTTCAACATTGGCGAGGTTTGCTCCCACGCGAACCATATCGCGAGACACCATTTTATTTTCTAAAGGGAAAATATAACGATGTAATCGGTCTGGCACGTCATCGGCTAAAGAGCGAAAAACCGTCATTGATGCATGTGTGTGGGTATTAATTAATCCTGGCATCACGATATCACCATCCACATCTAACACTTTGTTGGCTTGGTATTCTTGTGTTAACTCAGGCCCCCCAACGGCGATAATTTTATTTTCTTTTACAACAACCGTTCCTTGTTCGATAACCTGATTTTGTGCGTCCATTGTTAACACTGTGCCATCGACAATCATTAAATCAGCCTGTTTGGCTGCGTGACTAGTAAAAGAAACCGCCATAACAGCGAGTGCAAGCATTGATTTAGTAAATGACATAACTACCTCTCGGATGGTAAGAATATTCAAAAGTTTATTATTTTATTGATAATTTATTATTTTTTACGTTTTTGCTGTAGTAACCATTTATCCAACTCATTAGCAAAAAGTTGCCGGTCGCGCTGTGATAAACTTGCTGGTCCTCCTGTTTGAATGCCACTTGCTCTCATCGTATCCATAAAATCACGAATATTTAATCGTTCGCGGATTGTTGACTCTGTATAACGTTCACCTCGAGGATTTAGTGCAATAGCCCCTTTTTCGATCACTTCAGCCGCTAAAGGAATATCGGCAGTGATCACCAAATCATCTTGGTTTGCACGTTGTACAATTTCATTATCAGCCACATCAAAACCTGCAGAAACCTGCAATGTGCGCAAATAAGGCGATGCGGGTATACTTAATCGCTGATTTGCCACAAAAGTGATCATCACTTTTTCTCTATCTGCTGCCCGATAAAGTATCTCTTTAATAACTTTAGGACAGGCATCAGCATCAACCCATATCGGCATAGTAACTCTCTTTGATTGTTTCTTTTTGAAAATTAATCCTATTAAAATAACACATTCCCACTCATATCGTTATTTAAAGCAGATAAATCACATAGTCTTTTTGAGTTAAGTGTTAAGTGATTAACGCGTAAAAGTGCATGATATCGTAAAATAAGTCATCGGCTAACCTTACTCTACTGTCTTAATGGGGTAAGTTTATGGCATAATGCCGCCCCATTATCTTTATCATTCACTAATCATGAGTATTCGTCTTGTTAATAAGTAATAATATCACTATGCAGTTTGGTTCGAAGCCACTGTTTGAAAACATTTCTGTTAAGTTTGGTGGCGGTAATCGCTATGGTTTAATCGGTGCTAACGGCAGCGGTAAATCCACCTTTATGAAAATTCTCGGTGGTGATCTCGCGCCTACTAGCGGTAACGTATTCCTTGATCCTAATGAGCGTTTGGGTAAGCTAAAACAAGATCAGTTTGCTTATGAAGAGTTTACCGTGCTTGATACGGTAATTATGGGGCACGCTGAGTTATGGGAAATTAAACAAGAGCGTGAACGTATTTATAGCTTACCGGAAATGAGCGAAGAAGATGGTTTACGTGTTGCCGATCTTGAAGTGAAATTCGGTGAAATGGACGGTTACACCGTTGAATCACGTGCCGGTGAATTATTATTAAACGTTGGTATTCCACTTGAGCAACATAATGGCCCAATGAGTGAAGTGGCGCCAGGATGGAAACTACGTGTGCTCCTTGCACAAGCCCTATTCGCTGATCCTGACATCTTATTACTTGATGAACCGACGAATAACTTAGATATTGATACGATCCGCTGGCTAGAACAAACATTAAATGAACGTAATAGCACTATGATCATCATTTCCCATGACCGCCATTTTTTAAATATGGTGTGTACTCATATGGCCGATCTTGATTATGGTGGACTAACAGTTCACCCAGGTAATTATGATGAGTATATGTTAGCGGCAACACAAGCGCGTGAACGTTTACTCGCTGATAATGCAAAGAAAAAAGCACAAATTAGTGAATTACAATCCTTTGTTAGCCGCTTTAGTGCTAATGCATCAAAATCTCGTCAAGCTACTTCGCGTGCAAAACAAATTGAAAAAATTCAATTAACCGAAGTCAAAGCTTCTAGCCGACAAAATCCCTTTATTCGTTTTGAGCAAGAGAAGAAATTATTCCGTAATGCCTTAGAAGTAGAGAATATTGCTAAAGGTTATGAAGCAAATGCGCCTTTATTTAAAGACGTAAATATGATGCTGGAAGTGGGCGAAAAAGTGGCGATTTTAGGCACCAATGGTGTGGGTAAATCAACCATGATCAAAACATTAGTGGGTGAATTAACGCCTGATAATGGACGCGTTAAATGGTCTGAAAATGCCACTATAGGTTATTATGCACAAGATCATGCCACTGATTTTGAAGTTGATATGACCGTTTTCGATTGGATGAGTTTATGGATGAAGCCAGAAGATGATGAACAGTCGGTGCGTAGTGTATTGGGTCGCCTTCTTTTCTCACAAGATGATATTAAAAAATCAGTCAAAGTATTATCTGGTGGTGAAAAAGGCAGAATGCTGTTTGGTAAATTAATGATGCAAAAACCAAACGTTCTGATTATGGATGAACCTACCAACCACTTAGATATGGAATCTATTGAGTCACTGAATATGGCGTTAGAACTCTATCAAGGGACGTTAATTTTTGTTTCTCACGATCGTGAGTTTGTCAGCTCATTGGCTAACCGCATTATTGAAATTACGCCTGAAAAAGTGACTAATTTCCAAGGCACTTATGATGAGTTCTTGGCTAAGAAAGGGATTGATGGTTAGTACCCCACTTATTTATTAATATAAAAAATAAAAGGCTTGGTGTTATTTTACGTTCCAAGCCTTTATTTTATT
>NZ_CAWQOK010000055.1:0-37491 GCF_963896075.1 Proteus sp. G4415 | reverse complement strand
GAAGTTTTTTGTTTTCATTGATTGTTTGTTTATATTTAAGATGAAATTTATTGTTATCCTATAAGAATAAACCTGCAGTGTTTAACTAATAATTAAAATAATAAACAGGTATTCTTATCTCTACTATACTCATAATATTCAATTTATAGAGCGAGTATATATAATGATTGATTTGTTTAAGTTAACGAAAAAAAGTTCTAGGCATATTGGTATAGCAATATATGTTGGTATTATAGCGGGTATCTTTTCAGCTTTAGTTAAATCTGGTTTTGAAGACCTAATTCCCCCGAGAACACTTGAAACGACACCCCCGCCAGTCGTCTTACTCGAAAAGCTTGGATTAAATATAGATACTATGACTTATCATTGGATGGGATATAGTATTAATTGGGGCGGTAATGGTGTTCATATATTATTCTCAATAGTTATCGCTGTGACATATTGTGTTATTGCTGAATTCTTGCCAAAGGTTAAATTATTACACGGTATTTGTTTTGGTATTGGCGTTTCTGTTTTTGCTCATGGTTTAGTCGTACCTCTACTAGGATTGTCTGGCTGGCTTTGGACAGCAGGTTATCAAGCATTAATTTCTGAGTTTGTTGGAACCGCTTTTTGGATCTGGTCAATTGAAGCGATTAGACAAAATTTGCGTTATTGTTTAACTAAAGAAAATGATGCTGAGTAGATAAGGAAGTTCAACCTTAATCTGTTATAAATTTCTTAAAGATCGCTTAGGCGGTCTTTTTTCGTATATGCCGACCACAGAATCAATCACCCTCGTTATCACGTTCACACAAGAGCTGTGAGTCGGCACCTTATTAACTAAATAAATTGGTAAATGTTATGTCAAAAGAGATAAGCGAATTACAGTTTAGTCTTCACTATGCCTCAGAAACAGACAGTGAAAAGAATACCTCCATCATTTTAACGGCGAATATCCATACGGCTGATGGTGAAACTCAACAACTGACACAATTAATTTGCACGACATCTTCCGCAGGTAAAAAGCAATATCGAATCGGCTTGCAAAAAATTAGTGATGCTGGTGCTCCATTGCTGGTGGCGATTGAATCCTATTGGCGCAAAAACACACAAGAGAGTTGTGTTTATTTGTTAGAGAAAGCGAAGCAATTTATTCAAGGACACTTACAACAAACGAATACATGGATATCTATGTATGGTCTTGTGATTGTTTCTAATGCGTCACTGGAAGAACAGTTGCCTGAAGGTTTATTAAAGGCACTTAAAGTATCAATCCCCGCCTAATTTTTTTAACACTTTCACACTAATCATCAACGGACACTCCTCTGGGGGTGACTATGCGTATGGAAAAATTAACCAATGTAACTTATGGAACAGCAGGCCTAACGGCCTTTTTTGCCAGTCTCTCTTTATATGAATGGGGATTTGTTATCGGGATGGCGTTCAGCATGCTTCTGGGTTTAGCCACTTATTTTATGACTCGTCGAGAACAACGAAAACGCACTCAATTATTTGAAGAGCTTGTTCGTCATGTTGACCCACAAAACCCGACCGAAACCTTAAAAAAGCTTGCTGAATTAATGGTGAAAGCGCCAAAGGATATTTAATGTCTCTCAAACAGAAAATAGCGGTGATAACAACAGCAGGAGCAACAGCCATCGCGTTAGTAGTAATAGCCCATTTTGAAGGTGTACGTTATGAACCTTATCGTGATGTGGCGGGTGTTCTAACTGTTTGTTATGGACATACAGGCAAAGACATTATTCAAGGCAAGAGATACACACAACAAGAATGTGATGCGTTATTACAAATCGATTTTATTAAGACACAACAGCAAGTCGATGCATTAATCAAAGTATCACTCGATGACTACACCAAAGCTGCTTTATATTCCTTTGCTTTTAATGTGGGTACAACCGCATTTGCTCGCTCAACATTACTCAAGAAGCTAAACGCTGGTGATAGAGCGGGTGCCTGTGAAGAAATGAAACGTTGGATATATGCAGGCGGAAAGGTCTGGCGAGGGCTTGTCAGTCGTCGAGAGGCGGAGTCAGCACTATGTCATGGAAAACTTTAATCATCATTATCGGCTTTATTCTTGCATTACTCATTACAGTCGCTGGTGGCATTTATCTCTTGATTGATAACTCATGTACTAAAGACCAAGTGAGTTTAGAAAAGCGCTGTCAGATTGCACTCTCATATCATCGGTACTAATCATGAAATACGGAAAACTCTATGCCGTCATTGCGATGGTAGGCATTATCGTGGGTAGTTATTGGGTGATTAACTGGCAAGCTAATAGGATTAATTCACTGACAGATATCAACAAAAAACTGGCCGTGGCTCTCGAAGAACAGAAGTCTATTAATACTGACTATCAAGCACGCATAATGCGATTAAATCAGTTGGATATTCAATATACGCAGGAGCTAGCGAATGCTAAGAATGAAATTAGTCACTTGCGTGATATTAGTGAGCGTCATCCAGAGCGGGTGTACATCAAAGCCGAGTGCCCCAAAGTCAAAACCACTCCCTCCACCAGCTTGGCTTATGCAACCACCGCCCGACCTACTGACACCGCTATCCGAAATTATTGGTTACTCAGAGAGCGAATTGCAGAGTCAGAACAGATGATTAAAGGGTTGCAGGATTATATCAAACAAGAATGCATGGAATAAAAAAAAGCCCAGCATGGGTGCATGGGCAAACTAACAGGATATTAATCAAAGTATAGTGATAATTACTTAGTATAGCTTAAGTAAATATATATATCAGCAATTAGATAAGTCGTTTATCCATTAAGGAGAGTGATCATATCTTGACTGCTAGGAACAGACTAGAAGTGGCTTGGCAGTGTATCGCTAAGCTGCGAACTCTACGCATTTCATTCTGTGCATTCACCGCGCAATTAAAAACACTCACAGAACCTTACAGAAAGTCGAACCTGAGAAAAACCGTTAATGGTGTTTTCTGTGGGGCGGTTATTTCTGGTGAACAGGTTCGCTTTTCTATAAGGATTTACACCATGAGCAAATCATTAGTTTTCAAAGGTAATGAAATTACTCCATTTGATAATGGTGATAATAAGATTTGGTTTACCAGCTCTCAGATGGCTAAGCTACTCGAATACAAAAATGAGAAGTCAGTAACCAATCTATATAACGCCAATAAAGATGAGTTTTCTGATGATATGACAATGGTCACTGAAACAATGACCAATGGAATAAACAACAACTTACGTAAGAAAAAGGTCAGGATCTTCTCTGTTAGAGGTGCACATCTAATCGGAATGTTAGCTAATACAGATGTAGCGAAATCCTTGCGTCGATGGTTACTTGATCTAGCTGAAAAAGAGTCAAAACCACAAACAGGGTTAGCAAACCTTGACATGAATGAGCTTAAAACCCTGACTATCAATGAGATGCAAAATAGATTAGTAGCAGCCGATAACTGGTCGTTCGAGAACTTTGGCAGGAAAGGTAGTGACTTAATGAATTTACGCAAGCGTCACTTAAAGAAAATACGCAAAGCGAAGAAGGCAATTAAAGAACTATCACAATTAACCTTGCCTGATATGGGCGAATTTCCAGATGGAGAAGAGCCAGCATGAACCACGAACAATTCATAGAGCAGAACGTACTAGCCGAGTTAAAAAAGCTCGGCTTTTCTTTACCTGTTTGTCGTAGAGCAAGTTACATGGCGGTAGATCATTATCGCCGAAGCTCTCAAGCAAGTAGAAAAGGGCGAATGTTTGACGACTGCTTACATATTGCCAAAGTGTGGGCGAGTAAGTTCGCTAAGGAGAAAGTATGACCAAACAAGAAAAAGCAAACTTATCCATTCTCTATCGTCAATTACAGCAATCACTTGAATACTTACACTGTGGAAGAGTTGATGATGGGAGAATAGTTGCTGAAATCGTCGAGCGCGAGTTAGGCAAGTTAGTCAACAAACAGAAAACCAAATAGGCCCTAGCGGCCTTTTTTATTTAAGGAATGGATATGGTTAAAAGACCAGATTGGGAGGCCATTGAGTCGGCTTACCGAGCTGGCGTGATGTCCATAAGGGAAATAGCCTCTCAATACGAGATAACCCATCAGGCGATAAGTAAGCGTGCCAAGAAAGAAGGATGGGAGCGAGATTTAAAGGCAAAGGTTAAGGCTAGGGCTGAAAACTTGGTTGCCAAAAGGGAGGTTGCCAGTCTGGTTGCCACCGAAAAGGCTATTTCAGAACGGCAACTTATTGAGGCTAATGCCGAGGTTATCGCTAATGTCCGCATGGAGCATAGAGGCGATATTCGAAGGGCTAGAGAATTAACCAACAACTTATTTGATGAACTATCTGCTGAATGTGCTGATGTGCCAGCCTTAAGAAAACTTGGCGAGTTAATGTTTAGTCCTGATGATAACGGACGCGATAAACTCAATGAAATTTATCATTCAATCATATCTCTCCCTGAGCGCGTTAAGTCAGCCAAAGCATTAAGTGAAACACTCAAAAACTTGGTTGGGCTTGAGCGTCAAGCATACGGCCTTGATGATGTTCAGCCGAATAAGACAGCTAGTCAGCTATCAGAACTAATGGACGACTTATCTAAGGAATAATCATGAAGCCAGAACATCTTGCATTATTAAGAGATAAGCTCTGGCGATTGAATCACCTCTACTGGATCACAAACAAAGAAGGTAAGCCAGTTCGATTTAAAATGACGCCTGAGCAACTCGAATATTTTGAAGGGATGCACACGCGAAACATTATCCTGAAAGCTCGTCAGCTTGGCTTTACTACAGAAGTCTGCATTATCCAATTAGACGCAGCGTTATTTGAGGCGGCTAAATGTGCATTGATAGCCCACACACTTAACGATGCTAAGCGACTATTCAGGGAAAAGATAAAGTATGCCTATGACAAGCTACCCGATGAAATCAAAGCGGCTAACCCAGCGAGTAATGATGCGGTTGGTGAGTTGGTGTTTAGCAAAGGCGGCTCGCTTTATATCAGCACGTCATTTCGTGGCGGTACACTCCGTTATTTGCACGTTTCTGAGTTCGGTAAGATATGTGCTAAGTATCCAGAGAAAGCCCGTGAGATTGTCACTGGCGCATTTGAGGCGGTATCAAGCGATTGTTTTACGACGATTGAAAGCACAGCGGAGGGTCGAGCAGGTTATTTCTTCGATTATTGCCAGTCTGCTGAGAAAGCGCAAATTCAGAATAAGACTCTCTCTAACCTAGACTGGAAGTTCTTTTTCTTCTCATGGTGGAAGAATCCAGAGTATGCCATTAACCCTGTTGAGCCATTACCCCAGCGGTTAGTTGATTACTTTGATGAGATAGCCAGCAAACATGGTGTTCAATTAAATGAGCGCCAGAAAGCATGGTATTACGCCAAAGAGAAAACGCTTGGCGACGATATGAAACGGGAATATCCGTCAATACCGTCTGAGGCATTCCAACAATCGGTTGAAGGCGCTTACTACGCCAAGCAGTTCCGCTTCCTGTACGAAAATAAACGCATTGGCACACTTCCTGATAACTCGCACTTACCGGTTCACACGTACTGGGATATTGGTGTGGGTGACTCAACGTCAATTTGGTTTATTCGTGAAGTGGGCGAGGAGTTCCACATTATAGACCACTACTCAAACAGTGGTGAAGGTCTACGGCACTACATGAAAGTACTGAAAGACAAAGGCTACACATATGCAAGTCACAATGGCCCTCATGATATCGATAACCGTGAGTTTGGCTCGGATGCGAAATCTCGGCGTGAATTAGCGCGTGAGGGGTACGAAATCGACGGACAAATTTACTCAATCCGATTTGAAGTAGTGCCGAAGCTTTCAGTTGATGAAGGTATCGAGGCAGTACGTGAAATTCTGCCACTTTGCGTGTTTGATGAGCATAAATGTAGTGAAGGCATTGCTCATCTAGAAGCTTATCGTAAAGAGTGGGATGACAAGCGAGGCTGTTGGAAAGATAAACCGCTTCACGATTACACGTCACATGATGCTGATGGATTTAGGTATTTTGCGGTGAGCAGAAGAAACACTAAGCGCCCAGCATTCGAAATTAACCTAGGAACAACCTTCTGATGAGTACAACAAATGTAGATTTCACTCGACCGGAGTATAAAACGGCTGCTCCTCAGTGGGAGCTAGTTCGCGCTGTTTGCCGAGGCGGTGAAGATATAAAAAATTATCTTCCTGAGCTTGAAGAGCAAGATAGTGAGCGTAAAAAGAAGCGCAATAAAGATTATCAAGACCGTGCGGTGTTCTATCCAATAACGGGCAATACTCGCAACGGCATGATAGGGATGGCATTTAAAAAAGATCCCTTAGTTGCTGTCGTCGAAAAGCTGTCGTGTTTAAAAGACGATGCTGACGGGGCGGGTTCAAGTATCTATCAATTGGCTCAGTCTTCACTTGAGTCAGTATTGGAAGTCGGTCGGCATGGTCTGTATGTTGATTACAACAGTGATTCGAAACTCCCGTACATATTCCAATATCGTGCTGAAGACATCATTAACTGGCGTACAGCTCGTATTAATGGGCGCACGATGTTAACGCTGGTGGTATTGCGTGAAACGGTGGAAGAAGAGGACGGGTTTGGTTTTAAGGATGAGGTTCAATACCGTGTATTGTCGATAGAAGAAGGTAAGTTTGTCTGTCGTGTCTATCGCAAGCCCAGTGGAAGTAGCGTTTTTGAAATTTCTTCTGAGTATATACCTGCGCGTGCTGGTAACGGTGTGTGGAATGAAATTCCATTTACATTTATTGGTGCACAGAATAATGATCACACTATTGATGAAGCCCCACTTCTAGGATTGGCAAAAATCAACCTAGGGCATTATCGAAACTCTGCTGATTATGAAGATTCTGTTTTCTTCTGTGGGCAAATACAACCTTATCTAGGTGGGCTAGGAACAGAATGGCGTGACTATCTAGAAAAGAAAGGCGTTATGGTTGGTTCTCGCTCGCCAATTATGTTGCCAGAAAAAGGTTTCTTTGGTTACGCTCAGGCTCAACCTAACATGCTGGCAAAAGAAGCAATGGACAGTAAACGCGATTATATGGTTGCGCTCGGTGCTCAATTGGTTTCTGCTGATAGCAAAGTTAAAACGGTTATTCAGTCTGTCGGTGAACAGAACGCACAAACCTCTATCCTGAGCATCTGTTGCTCTAATGTTTCCGATGCATGCAGTAAATCGCTAATATGGTGTGCTGAATACTTAGGTTTAGATACTGCAGGCATTTCGTTTGAGATTAACAAAGACCTCGTTAATCACATTGCCGATAGTTCGATGATCCGTGAAATCGTCGCAGCATGGCAATCTGGCGCAACGCGTAAATCTGACTTAGTGAGAAGTTTGCAGAAATATGATGTTATCGACCCCGCTGATGATGTTGATGTGGTGGTGGATGAGCTTAATAATCAAGAGCCGACAATGGTAGGTGAGACATGAGATCAGTGAATGAGCGGTTAATGGATGAATTGATTGCTCACTCCCTGTTTTCTGGTCGCTATTCTACAGGGGTGGCTAGACGCATGATAAAGGCACTTAATGAGTTTGATGCTGAATTAACTGCTTCACTTATAGTGTCTTTAGATGATACCTCCATCGATGTTAATAGTTTCACTGCAAGGCGATTGGAGTCGTTGCTGTCCAGCGTTAGAAGTATTAATAAGCGTGCAGTTGATAGTGCTTTTTCATTGTTAACAGAAGAAATGAGAGCGCATGCATTATATGAGGCTGGCTACTACCCATCACTGTTTGATGCTCTACTACCTGATGTTGTTCTACGCAAATATCCACTAATGAGCATTACAGAGGAAATGCTATTTTCCTCAGTCATGTCTCGCCCATTTCAAGGGAAATTACTTTCTGAATGGGCTGATGGATTAGAATCAGATCGCATGACACGCATAAATAACGCTGTTCGGAATGGTTATTTAAATGGTGATAGTGCGGTAGAAATCGGACGTAAAATCAGAGGACATGCAAACCAAGGTTATAAGGATGGCGTATTGCAACTAAGCCGAGCTAATGCGACGACAATAGCTAAAACGGCCATTAGCCATTTACAAGCAACAGCGCGAGATCAGTTTGCTGATGCCAATAAAGACATTCTTGATTGTAAACAATGGTTATCTACCCTCGATAATAAAACATCTCACGATTGCATTATTCGGGATAGGTTGAGATACACGCTGGAAGGTAAGCCTATTGGTCATAAAGTTCCTTATCTACAAGGCCCCGGAAAAATCCACTTCAATTGCCGTTCAACAGAAACATTGATTACTAAATCATGGCGTGAATTAGGCATTGATTTAGATGAGATGGATGCAGGAACGAGAGCATCAATGGACGGGCAAGTGCCAGCGGATACTAATTTTCTTGATTGGATACAGCGACAACCTGAGTGGCGACAGCGACAGGTGTTTGGGGAGACGCGATTTAGGTTGATGAAAGAAGGCGGCATGAATCCTTCTGAGTTTTATACTGACAAAGGTGAGTTTATTTCTCTCGAACAACTCAGGGAGATAGACAAGCAGGCATTTAGAGTGGCTGGATATAGCTAATCAATAAACCATTTAACAAGGTCACCTCGGTGGCCTTTTTTATTACCTAAACTCAGCTCAGGGCTGAGTTATTACAACGCGCTAGGCGCATCTAATCCCAAGGGGAATCACATGTTATTTATGAATATCGAACGCAAATATTATTCACAGGCTGATGATGGTTCGCAAGGTGGAGGTGGTGGAACACCGGAAATCACTCCAGAAATTCAAGCTATTATCGACCAGCAGGTTTCAGGGCTAAAGGCTAAAAACAGTGAGTTGCTAGGCAAGCTCAAAGAGCAAGGCGATAACCTGAAACGTTTTGAAGGCATTGACCCAGACACTGTGAAGGGCATGCTTAAACGCTTTGAGAATGACGAAGAAGCCAAGCTCATTGCAGATGGCAAGATTGACGAGGTTCTCAATAAGCGCACTGAGCGTTTGCGTGGTGATTTCGACAAGAAGTTAAAAGAAGCAAGCTCTAAAGCTGAAAAGGCAGAGGCGTTTGCAAATAAATTCCGTGCTCGTGTGTTAGGCGATGAAATTCGTTCTGCAGCAGGGAAAGCGGGTGCATTAAGCAGTGCTCAAGAAGATTTAATTTTACGTGCCAAAGGCATTTTTCAGATCAACGATGAAGGTCAGGCCGTAGCCGTTGATGAAGATGGCAATCCAATCATGGGCAAAGATGGTCGCACGCCATTATCACCTATTGAATGGATTGAATCCCTAAAAGAAAGTGCTCCTCACTTATTCCCCGCAGCCTCTGGTACAGATGCAGGGAAACATAAACAAGGTGGTGCACATTTTAAACGTTCTCAAATGTCCGCCAGTGACAAGGCTGATTATATTCGCCGATACGGGCGTGACGCATATTTAAAACTTCCAAAAGAGTAAGGAAATATAAGTAATGGCTACGACGACTAATAATGATTTAGTAATTTATAACGATTTAGCACAAACTGCGTTTTTAGAACGCCGTCAAGATAATTTAGCAGTATTTAATCAGGCATCAAACGGCGCAATTGTGCTGGATAACCTTTTTATTGAGGGGGACTTCCGTAAGCGTGCATTTTATCAGATCGGCGGTTCGATTGAGCATCGTGATGTAAACTCCACAGCATCTGTAGAGAACAAAAAAATCGGCGCGGGCGAATCTGTTGATGTAAAAGCACCTTGGAAATATGGTCCTTATGCAACGACAGAAGAAGCATTTAAACGCCGTGGCCGTGATGTATCGGAGTTCTCTGAGTTAGTGGGTACCGATGCGGCAGATGCTTCACTAGAGGGTTATATCAAATACTCTTTAGCTGCTTTAGGTGCCGCTATTGGCAATAACAAAGAAATGGTGGTGACTGCGGATATTGCGACAGATGGCAAGAAAACACTGACCAAAGGTTTACGCAGATATGGTGATAAGTTCAACCGCGTAAATCTGTTTGTTATGCACTCAACCACCTACTTCGATATTGTTGATCAGGCCATTGACAACAAAGTATATGAAGAAGCGGGTGTGGTTATCTACGGTGGACAGCCAGGCACATTAGGTAAGCCTGTGCTGGTAACGGATACAGCGCCAGTAGATGCCATCTTTGGTTTAGTGCCGGGTGCTGTGACTATCACTGAATCCCAAGAGCCGACTTTCCGATCTTATGAAATCAATGACAAGGAGAACTTGGAAGTTGGTTATCGTGGTGAAGGCGTGGTTAACGTTGGCGTTCTGGGCTATAGCTGGGATGAATCAAAAGGAAAAAACCCTGATTTAACACAGTTAGGCACCGCAGGTAACTGGAAGAAGCATTTCACTAGCAACAAATTAACCGCTGGCGTCATGATTAAACTGACTGCCGAAGAGGGAAAGTAACCCTGTCAGCGGATAAAACGTCCGCTATCGCTGACAGTACAGATACAGTAACGATCACTCTTAATTACACCAAGGGCAGCTCTCCAGTCGAAGGAGCTACCGTTAATTGGTCTACAACAGGTGGTAAATTAAGCGTTACTTCATCTAAGACGGGCAAAGCTGGTGGTGCGACAGTGAAATTAACTTCTGATTCACAGGGTGAATTTATTGTCACAGCCACTGTTGATGGTGTTGCACAAAATACTGATGCAATTACATTCACAGAAAAAACTTCTCCAGACGAGTAATTTAAGGGGCTTTGTGCCCCTCTTTTTTTTGAGGTGAGCATGATTGATCCTGATAAGAACTCTCCAATATTTAATAGCTACGCAAGTGTGGATGATTTGAAGAAATACGCTGAGGATAGAAATATCACTTTGGCAGATAGTGGATTAGAGGCATTACTAATTACGGCGATGGATTATCTTGAATCGCAAAAATGGTTAGGTAAACGAACTAACCCAAATCAACCTTTATCTTTCCCTCGCTCAGGGCTATCTCGCGACGGTGTTGCCATCCCAAGCGATCAGATACCAAAGCAATTAATCCAAGCTCAATGCCGTTTAGCGATTGAATCAGTAGAAAATGACCTACAGCCCACGTTAGGCGCTGAAATCACCTCAGAGCGAATTGAGGGCGCTATTACTGTGCAATATGCCGAAGGCACTAATACTGGCGCACCAAACTTTCCTTGGTTAAAAGGTTTATTGTCTGGCTTGATTGATGTCTCGGATGGATTTGCCATTAATACATTTGCAATGAGGTAGCCATGAACATTTATCAACGTGGGCAGAGTACAGCATTAAGGATGTTGAAAAAATATGGCGTTTCCTATCAGGCTAAGCGTGATGGTAAGCATTGGGTTGATGATGAGGGGCAGGAACACTTTGAGCCAGAAACGTTATTTTCTGTTGTCGGGGTAAAAACGCAATATAAACCTTACGAAATCGATGGCACGCTTATTCTCTCTACGGATATTAAAATGATACTTCCTCCAGATATTGATATTCAGAAAGGGGATAAGGTGCTTGTCGATGGCGTTTGGTTGCGCGTTCATGAACCGAACCCTGTTAAACCCGCTGATATTATTATCTGCTATCAGTCTCAACTGAGGGCGTGACATGTCAGATCAGTTCATGAAGTCGATTAATATCTTTATCGACAAATCTAACGCAAATATTGAAACGGTTGTCAAAAATACAGGGTTTAAAATATTAGCGAAGCTTGTTGATATGTCACCTGTTGGAAATCCTGAATTATGGGAAGTTAATAGGGTTGCCTCAAACTACAATAAAGCAGTTTTTGAACATAATGAATATCTAAAACAAGATCCTAATAATTTAACACCAAAGCGACGTCAATTAAAAAAGCGTGTTCGTGTTAATGACTCTATGGATATTTATGTTCCTCCTGGTTATACAGGGGGGCGGTTTAGAGGTAATTGGCAGGTGTCATTTGATGCCCCAGCGGAAGGCGAGACGGGGCGCATAGATAAGTCAGGCAATATGACAAAGGCGTTAGGCAACGTTGTTATTGAACAATTTAAGGTAGGAATGAAAGCTATCTATTTCACAAACAATGTGCCTTATGCTTACCGCCTTGAAATGGGGCATTCGAAACAAGCACCTAACGGTATGGTTGCTGTGACTGCTGAGGAATTTAGTCAGTTTTTCAACTCTGCCGTATCGGAAACTAAATCATGAATCAGTCGACAATTAATACTGAAATACGAAAGCTGGTGGCGAGCATTGGCAAGGATTTAAATCTTAAAATCGCATGGCCCAATCTTCCTTTTAATGATATTAACGATCCCTATCTTCAACTCCATGTCATGCCAGCAGAAACGGATAACATCGGGTTATCTCTGGATATGCCTGTTTATCGTGGTGTTATCCAAATTAACGTAGTTGGGAAAGTAGGGGGTGGGGACGCTAAGATATCAACTATTGCTGATGACGTTAAAAACAGATTAGAAAATGGATTAACATTAGGGGAGGGTATCTACATTAACGGAGAGCCTAGCCAGTTCCCTCCAATTTCAGATGAAACAAATTATACCATTCCTATTCGTGCATCCTATCGATGTAATGCAATCCGATAACACCGCTTAATTGCGGTTTTTTTATACCTAAAATAGAGGTTAACAATGGCCTATAACATTCCTAATGGGTCGCGTGTTTACGTCGCAAGTAAATACGATGACGAAATTAAAATTACCGAGGCAACTAATGCCGAAGAAGCCGTACTAACAGTTGATGATGTGGGTGACATTGCTAAAGGCGATATTGTTCATGTTACATCTGGCTGGAAAAAAGCTTCGGGTGCTTTCCGTGTTGCAAGTGTCGCTGAATCTAAAATCACCTTAGAAGGTGTCGATACAAGTGATAAAAATGTGTTTCCTGCTGGTGGCGGTACAGGAACATTAAAGAAAGTATTGTCATGGGAAGTCATGCCACAGGTAATGACACTTTCTACAGAAGGTGGGGAACAGCAAACTCAAGAGGTTCAATTTCTTGAAGATGAGCAGGCAGAAACTATCGATACCTATAAAAATGGTGTTGTACAGGTTTATACCTTTGCTCACGATGCTAAGCTGCCTATCCGTAAATTGCTAACAAAATTGGACGACAGTAAGCAAGTTACTGCAATCCGATTCTTCAATAAACGCGCAGAAGAAGATCGCTATTACACAGCTTCAATTTCATTCCAGCGTGTGCCAAACACTGCTATCAACGAAGTTGAAAACGTAACAGCGCGATTCTCACTTAAATCTGAAATGCAGATTTATACCAACGCATCTTAATCAATAAATACTCACAACAGCCCCGAAACAGGGGCTTTTTAAGGACTGATAATGCCTAAATTTACACTCGTCCCAAATCCAACCTTCAAAGCTAACGTTAAAATTCCTGTTGCCGGCAAAGAAAAGCCAGAAGTAGTTACATTCACATTTAAACATCACTCAGTAAGTGAGCTTGATGGAATGCGAGAAAAACCGATTTCTGAGTTCTTTGAGCAGATTATTGCTGACTGGGCGATCGAAGAGCCATATAACAAAGAAAATTTAAACATATTGTTAGATAACTACCCTTCAGCCTCTCGTGCTATTTCATCAACGTATTACAACGAACTGTTAGGTAACCGCGAAAAAAACTCCTAACGGTCGCCGAGGCAATGTATGGCGGAATGAGTTCAAAAGAATCGACTGAGTTCGAGCGTGCTTTTGGCTTTCCGCCTGATATTGATGATGTTGAGGTGTGGCCTGATGTTTGGGATTCGTATCAAGTATTTTCAGCTATGAATACACAGTGGCGTGTAGGTATGAATGGTATCACAGGCTTGGATTACAACCCATTAAACCAAATAATGGACTTACTCAACATCAAAGATAGAGCGACCATTTTTAGCGATATCCGCATTATGGAGGCTAAGGCGTTAGAGGTGATGCATAAGAGACCATAGTCGCGCTTTTGTAAAGCAATAAACCTATTTAAAGTTCTATTACGCTTACTATCGCCACTCGTCTAGCATATTTATCAATTTTTCTAGCTTCAGAGCAGGCAACTTCAGTAAAGGTATTCAATATTTCCTCAATACCTTTTCCGGATTCTATTTTTATAGCAGCGTTTCCTTTTAATAAGAATACATTTGTATTGTCGAATGCTTCATATACAAGTAGGTATTTTTTGGATGGCATTACAATGTCCTCATTGAAGTGAGCCATTATAGTATGACGTTAATGCATGACTGACAAATAAAATGCTAATAAGCGGTAAGCGCCGGCTGGTGAGTAGGTGATAGATTTCAATGTGTCGACTGATGATGGGTGTCATAATGCGCACATGACGGATTTCAATTAGTTACCTGTGGTTGTTAAGTTAGCTTAACAACTCTAATATATTCAAGGTATATTTAGCAATTTGAAAAAGCATGAAAACGAATTTTTTGCTAACAAATTGTTTAACAACAGCTTTATCGGATGAAATGTTCCATGCAGGAACTGCATATCATGAAGATCAATGCGATTGATAATGTTACAGAGTAATTTGTCTGGTGATGGCCATCTACAAGCAGTAGCTTCAAGCATGTTTTGAACATGCTAAAGCGTATAGCTTTTAATTTATAATGTCATTTGACGAAAAATAAATTTTGGGAAGAGCGACAGGTATTGCTAAATGGACTCATTCTAAATTTACTGAGACTTCATTTTAGACATCTGTATTTAAAAGTTATTCACTTGAAATTTAAAGAACGAGAGGGCGAAAAGGTGGGATGGCTAGTAAAGGTGTGAGGCTAAAGATATTAGGTGAACCTTGGCTAATTTTAGGAATTAGTAAAAGGACTTATTTTAGATCGAAATCAAAAGGTGAATTGAATTGATATTATTTAACTCGATTTCAAATTTCATGAAAGATATTAATAATATATCTAATTATATACTGAAAAATAATATAAAAGTAAACAACAAAAAAATTATTTTTAGTGTTTTACTTGTTGAGGATCGCACTTTTTTTCACCATAAAGGGGTTTGTTTTCGCTCTTTGCTTAGAGCGTTTATAAAATCATATGGTGGTGCTAGTACTATTAATATGCAATTAGTTAGAACCATAACGGGTAGAAGGGAATTAACTATAAGAAGAAAAATTAGAGAATGTATATTGTCTTTGATAATTGATCGTAAGTTTGAAAAAAAAGAGATTATTAATGCTTATTTGGCATGTGCATATTTTGGTGTTGATATATATGGTGTTAATAAATTGTCGTTAGAGTTTTTTAATGGTGTAGATATAAATAACATATCTCTAAATGATGCTTTTTTTATGGCCTCTTTATTAAAGAGACCATATCCTGGAATAATATCTTTAGATTGGGCTTACAAAGTAAATATTCGTATGAATTATATAAGGAAACTCTACATTGCTCATGTGAATAGAAATGAGTAAATAAATGAAAATATGCAGAAAAATAAATAAATTGATATTGTTTTAAATGTATAATCTAAAGAAACAAATAACCATCTATTTAAAATTCTATCTTCATTAAAGATATTATTCCATTCTTCATCTGCTTTTTTATGGATTTTTGTTATAAATGAATAAGAGTTAGTATGAAACTTCTTTAATTCCTGTAATTTATTATCCACCGTATCGACGTTTAATTGGTCAATATTATCTACATAGGTCCTTATGAAGTCATGAAACCCTTTTAGCTGTTCCTGAATTTTGTCGAATTCTTTGGTTTTATTAAGCATGCCAGATCTATATATAACATTATATTTATAATCTATAGTAATATTCCAATCTCTAATCATTTTTTTGTATATTTTTCTGAATTCATCATCAATCTCTGTGTTTTTATCTTTTTTTAGTTTTAAATCAATAAGATAGGATCTTGTTAGATGTATTCTTTCTAATAACTCCTTTTCGTACAAATTAATCATGTCTTTGGCATCATTAATATTTTTTTCTTTTTTCTTAACTTTTAGCTCATTTTTAAATCGCGATGAAGTTAAGTAATGAGTAACCAAAGCTACCACAGCCGCAATTATAAATGCATAAAAAGGAGTCATTGCCGACATTTGAATACCACCTGTTATTAATTAGGGGCCAATTATACATGGCTGGCACTAAAACAGCCTATATATCAGATAGTAGCCCCTTTGCTTCAATTTACACACCAGATAAGCTAACGCTCAGTGGGGGTCTAGCCCTAATTTGGGCTTTGGTTATTTTTTTAAAGTTAGACCGCGTTTCATCATAAGTAACTCTCTTATTTTTTCATTATCATTCTTTATTCTATGGATGAGGGCATCAATAAGAATATCTATTTTTTTGTCTTTTTCTTTAAAGTCATCCAAATCAAAACCATCAAAGTAATCAGCGGCTTCATTGTCAGTTATTTGTCGAAATAACTCATGAAATTCTATATCAATTTGTAGTGATTCTGGGCCAGTTAGTTTGTCATGTAATATCTGAACTATTTCCGAGTTCATAGATCTTCCGTGTTTATCTGCGCGTTCAGCTATCGCGTCTCGCATGCCTGCTGGTAATCTAACATTAAATCTATCCATTTCTTGGCTAGGGAATTTTTTAGTCATGACTCACCTCATAAAATTTATGATTAAGGATAGCACCAACTTGACATATAAATAAATGGTGCTAAATTGGCTCTAGTACCAAATTGGTTCTAACATTAAATTTGATTATAGGGATTTTGAAATGAGTAATGAATTATATGAGCAAACAAGAAGCAGTAGATTTACTTTAAACCTTCCTGAAATAATGCGTCAGGAGCTAGAGAAAAAGGCAAAAATGGATTTTTTATCTCTCAATTCTGCAATCATTATGAGATTAGCAAAAAGTCTAAGAGAGGAGAAAATAGGTGAGTAATAATAAAAGTAAAGCCCCGACTACTTGGGATAGTCAGGGCTTCAGTGTTGTCAGAAACTTCGAGGTAACTAACATGAACATTGTAGCTAAAACAGATTTAACTTTCCAGAACTTCGCATTCAACCCTATCGTTGAAAATGGGCAAGTGTGGTTGACATCAACTGAAATTGCACAGGTATTAGGTTATAGCCGTACTGATAGTGTAAGTAAATTGTACTCACGTAATTCAGATGAGTTTACTGACTCTATGACAATGACCGTCAATATGACGTTCAACGGAATAAACAATAGCTTACGTAATAAAGTGGTTAGAGTTTACTCACTTCGTGGCGCTCACCTGATCGCAATGTTTGCATCGACTCCAGTGGCTAAAGAGTTTCGTAAATGGGTGCTGGATATTCTGGATAGAGAAGTAGCTGACAAGAAAGACTTACCAGTCGAAAAAGATAACTCAGTAAGTGCAAACGGATTATTAGCAAGATTAAGTCTGATTTGTACAACATGGGATGAGGCTAGAAAGGATATGGAAAACTTCGATCCGAAAATGGCAAAACATCTCAATTCAACAATGAGTATGTTTTTAATGTATTCACAACACATGAAAGGAATAGCTAAGACAAAACAACTTAAGAGGTTAACACATTGATAGGCACTAAAAACAGAAAAGCCAACAGGAGCGAACTGTTGGCTAATCCCAAACAAAACCTAAAAGGAATGTTTTATGAGTCAAATTACAGTAGCAAACAATAACTCAGTTGTCACGCAAAACCGTTTTACGGTTCCAGAAGTCTATTATCGTAACCAGAAGGTGATTACCACTGAATCACTGGCTATTGGTTATGGCGCGGAGATTAAAAGCATACAAAATAATTTCAATCGAAATCAATCTAGATTCGAAGAAGGTAAACATTACTTCAAGATTGAAGGTGATGAATTATCTATTTTGCGGTCATCATTTAGTGGAGTGCAAATATCGAACAAAGCTAGATTGCTTTATCTCTGGACAGAACGCGGAGCATCTCGCCACGCTAAAATGCTGGAAACTGATCAAGCATGGGATTTCTTTGAGTTACTCGAAGATACCTATTTTGGAACACGAAAAAATAATAACCTTCCTGGTAATTACATTGAAGCACTGGAAAACTTATTAAAAGCAGAAAAAGAGAAAGCAGTGATCGCAGCCGAGCGTGACCATGCAATAGAAACTAAAGCGTGGATTGGTAAAAAACGTGAAGCAACTTCAATGGCTACGGCATCTAAAGCTGTTCGTGAAAAGAATCGTCTTGCTGAAAAGCTAGGTGAAAGCAAAAAACACGCAACAGTATTAGCAGTAGAGAAGAAACTAAACAAAAAATTCAAATGGCAACCATTGAAGAAGTGGTGCAAAGAGAATGATGTAGAAATATCTACTGTTCATGATGATAGATACGGAACAGCTAACTCATACCCATCAGGCGCATGGAAGTCCGCTTATGATGTGGATTTAGCTAAATTGTTCTAATCACCCAAGCCAAGGACGGCTTGTTCGAGATCACATATTGCGCCTCTTAATTGAGGCTTTTTGCTTTGTTTTTTTAGGATGATATTGATACTACTAGTGACAACTAGGGATACGGATCACGGAACTAGATATAAAAAGTAAATTTACCTTTAGTAACGTAAAGATAATACATAACATAAGATTAGTTTATTACTCGCAAGGAATATTTATAATGAAAAAAATCTTACTTATTTCTGTATTATCACTTTCTAGTTCTGTTTTTGCTGCTGACTATCAAAAGGTTGGTGATTGGTTGGTCAGTAAGGAAGAAAATAAATTAACAGACAAAATAGATTATTACGCAATTCTTTCTGCAAAAGATAAAGATGTATCACTTGTGTTACGTTGCCAAAATGATAAGACTGAGGCTTATTTATCAATGAGGGACTATATTGGTAGCGGTTATAATTCCAAGGTGACTCTGCGAATAGATAAAGAAAAACCTTTAACTCAGTCATGGGGGATTGGAGAAGGTGGCACATCATTATTTGTACCTAAACCTGTATCATTAATTAAAAGTTTAGTGGGTAAAAAGAGTTTAATTTCTGGATATAGCCCGTATGGCAAAACTCAAGTGATAGCTGAATTTGATCTGGAAAATATAGATACGATAGCAAAAGAAATATCATCCGCTTGTAACTGGAAGTTATAATAAAAAGGAAGAAAGTTTGTAATGAAAAAGTTACTAGTAATACTTGCCATTCTAGCTATTACCTTATCTATTTTTGCTTATAATAAATTAACCATATTTACAGTACAGCCAATAGGTGCGATACCAGATGGTGTAACCGTTGTTATCTGGAAAAAGGGTGATATGAAGTTTTTTGAGAGTCCAGATAGCTTATGTATACAGAAAACTGGTGGAGTAAGCCTGTTGTGCAGAATGAGAATGTTAGGAAACGCAATTGATAAAGACGATATCATTATTAGATTCCCGTACAGCGAATATGCATACTTAAAATCAACCAACGGAAGGGTTTTTGATAGGTAATGAAATAGCGTTCGTTCTTTTGAGTTTTATTTCCAGTAAGTTAAATAGAGTGAAGCCTCTCAATGGGGCTTTTTTGTTTGCTTTAATTTGCATCTATACTCAGCTAACATTAAAAAAACTAAATAAAGAACCGAGAGGACGGGATGAGACAACTATTATTAATTATTGTTATTTTAATAGCAGGATTTTTGATTTATGGCGCAATTATGTCATCTTCACCAGAAAGCAAAGAAAAATCAAAAGACCGAAATGCAATAAGTTATTGTTGGAAGGAGTATGATAAAAAATCTCTTTCTGACGAACAAAAACGATTTATTGCTAGCTCATGTGAAAAGATGGAATCTGATTTTCGCTCTCGATATGGCGTGAACCCTTAGTTAAATAAATTAATAACATTATCAATAACCACCTTCGGGTGGTTTTTTTATATTTGGAGGAAATTAAATGGCAGATATAGCAACAATATCATTAAAGGCTGATACGTCAGATCTGGAGCGTGGCACACAAAAGTTAAAGGAGTTCGGCGATACAGCAGAGAAGGTAAGCGGTTCTTCGCGAAATTTAAATGACCAGTTTAATAGAGGGGTTGATCATCAAAAGAGAGCAGCCGACGCGATAAAGAGGCAAAAGAAAGAACTTGATGACTTATTAAATTCAATAAATCCAACCAATAAAGCATTTGATGCGCTTGATAAAGCTACTCAAAAATTAATAGAAGCAAATAAAAAAGGGATATTACCAAAGGATCAGTTTGCAGACTATAACGCCATACTTGAGCAGACTAGAGATAAATTAACACGAGTTAATATGTCTCTTACGGCTGAAGGGCGGGCGCTATTAGCTCAAGAGGCGGCAACAAATAGAGCCAAGCAAGCTGCTGATGATTTTTTAAATTCACTGAAAAATCAAACTGAAATTATAGGCAAAACGAGGACAGAGATTTTAGAGCTAAAAGCTGCTCAACTTGGTGTGTCGCAACAAGCTGCGCCGATGATCAATAAGCTAAAAGAGCAAGAAAAAGCCTTTATGAATGGCTCAATTACCATTGGTCAATATAAACAAGCAATGCGTCAACTTCCCATGCAAATGACAGATATTGTTACGTCATTAGCATCAGGAATGCCAGTCTGGATGGTGATGATACAACAAGGGGGGCAAATAAAGGACTCATTTGGTGGTGTCGGTAACTCACTAAAAGCGTTAGCATCACTTATTACCCCTGCAAGAGTTGCCATGTTTGGTTTTGCTGGTGCTGCGGCAGCTGTGGCGTTAGCCGCGTATAAAGGGTCGCAAGAATTTGGCGAGTATAATAAGCAGCTAATTCTTACTGGTGGTTATGCGGGAAGAACAGCGGCACAGCTAGATGCTTTGGCTAGAAGCTTGTCGGGGAATGGGATCGCTCAGTATGGAATGGCTGATACTATCTCAAAAGTAGTTGGATCTGGTTCTTTCTCGGGTCGAGATGTTGATATGGTATCTAAAACTGCTGCTGCTATGGAAAAGACCGTTGGTCAATCGGTTGATGAGACAATAAAGCAATTTCAGAGATTGCAAGAAGATCCAGTTAAAGCGGTCACTGAATTAGATAAGTCATTACATTTTTTAACTGCTACCCAATTAGAACAAATAACCACACTTCAGACGCAAGGAAAAGAGCAAGAAGCGGCTAAAATGGCTATGGAATCATATGCCAATGCTATGGATGAGCGAACCAAACAGATAAAGGAAAATCTAGGCCACCTTGAGAGAGCGTGGGAAGGGGTTAAAAACATGGCTAGTAGCGCATGGGATGCAATGCTAGACATCGGCAGAGAGAATACTCTAGAGCAGCAAATCAAAGAGTATGAAGAAGCTCTGATTGAGTTTCAAATAAACCCTGCCTCCAAGGGGCTGTATTATAACAAGACTGGATTAATGCCAGATGAAGTTAAAAGTAAACTCGCTCTACTAAAAGAAGAAAAATTTCAACGTGACATTAAAAACGCAAGAGAAAAAGCCGCAAGAGATGAGGAAGAGCGTAAAAAAGCGCAGTTTAGAGCCGATCAAGAATTAAAGCGACAATACGAAACCGCAGAGGAAAAGCACCAAAGACTACTCAAGGAGATAATAAATAATGCGGATGCATCTCAAGCTGCAAAAGATGAAGCCATCCGCCGAGAGAAAGAGCGTTACGAGAAAGAAAAAGCCAAAGGTAAAGGTAAAACCCCAACCTACCGACCAGATTATGGTACTAGAGTAGATGAATCAGCAAATCAAGCCCTATTATCCCTACAAGCACAATTAAAGGTGCTAAAAGAGCATAAAACAGTCAGTGATGTGATTAGCTCTGAGCGTAAAAAACTTTGGGATATGGAAGCGAAAATATCAATCCTTGAGGAGGCTCAGAAAACAAGACAGTTAACCAAGGACGAAAAGGCGTTGCTTGCTAAAAAGGACTACATTCTTGCTTCTCAAGAAGCATTGGCCATAGCTGGTGATGAGGTTAAGCTTCAGGAGTTACATAATCGTGAGTTAGATAAGCAACTTAAACGCGTTGAAGAAATTAATGCCAGAAGTCGCGCCTTAGAGTTGGGAGCTGGTAAGTCTGGCCGCATGTATCAACGAGACATCGCACTAGAGAAAGCTAAATCACCAGACGAGAGAAAAGCCTTAGAGGAGTATTATGCTAAGGAAGACTCTATTCGTGCTAACTGGGAGTTAGGCGTTAAGAAAGGTTTTGCTGAATTCCAAGATCAGGCAACAAACGTTTACGGTAACGTAGCTCAAATTAGTCAATCAGCATTTCAGGGCATGAGTAACAGTCTCTCTGATTTTGTATTGACGGGCAAAGCTAATTTTGCTGACTTCACTCGCTCATTCTTAGAAATGACCACCAAGATGTTAATGCAGATGGCTATGCTAAATGCTATGAAAGCGGCATTTGGTGGTAGTGCGGTAGGTAATTTCTTTGGATTTGCAAGTGGTGGTTATACAGGCGATGGTGGAAAACATGATCCAGCGGGTGTAGTACATAAAGGCGAGTTCGTCTTTACCAAGGAAGCAACGCAACGATTAGGTATTGCCAACCTTTATCGACTAATGGATGCAGGAAAGCGAGGTTATGCTTCAGGTGGTCATGTCGGTGGTTCAGCGCCAATGTCGGTTACACAGCCAACAGCATTTATCGCTCGCAATCCTCAAATTGCTAGTGGTGGAAACGTACAGATTAATTTAGGAGATATTAATATTGAAAATGGACAACAGCAACAGCCGTCAAGTAATCAAGCCAATGCTTCATCATTAAAGCGTGAATTCCAGCAAATGGTGGAAAGTGGGGTTAACAATTTACTTAGAAACCCAGCATCTGCATTATCAAGAACAATCAAAGGCAATTAAGAGAGGTAGTTATGAAAATCAAAGTAGAGTTCCCATTGTTATCAAACAAATTTTCAGGAGTGGAAATTACAGGGGATGTAAAAAGATATGGCATTGGGGCCATAAAAATAAGTGAAAAACCTATATTAACGTCAGAAATTACAGTAATGGAGATAGTGGGAAATAATACCCCAGATGAAGAACCAAAGTTACAATTTAAGTACACAGAGGATTATAACCCAAATGAAACATTTGCTTCATTTATGGGGAGAGCGGAAAAATATGCAAGAACCATGATAGATCGCATAAAGGCGGCACAGTAACCGCCTTTATAATATGGTACTAATTATGTAAATGTGACTGAATGATACCAAACGCCTCGATAGTTACAGGACTATCATGCGATACTCTATTTAATTCACTAATAAGTTTTTTTTTCAATATCAGACATATTCCTAATCATTACTTGAATTATATACTCTAAAGCAAGAGTACGTGTTTGAAGGGCCTCTATGTCTTTTGCCATTTCACTAACTAACATATTCAATTCTCCATCGAAGTAAGTCAGCCATTCCTTCGGTAAGTTTCTCTGGGCTGAATATATAAAATAACCTAATGGATATTTATTAATATCCTGATATTTGATCAGGCGGCTTTGTATCGCCTTTTTTATTGGAGTAACCAATGGAAGAGTTTAAATGGCGAACACAAATACAAGATTCGCCAAGCGGTGAGTTCAAGCATCGCATTAAAGAAGTTGAATTTGGAGATGGTTACAAACAAGTTGCTGGTGATGGTATTAATCCAGAATCTCAAACGTGGCCATTTGCTTATATGGGACTAAAAGATGAGGTGATGCCTATTTTTAAATTCATTCGGCGACACACAGCAAAATCATTTATTTGGACGCCTCCATTTGGTGAAAAAGGGCTTTATCGTGTTAAAGCTGATTCAATAACGATGCTCCCCATCTCTGATGGAGTAATGAAATTGACAGCTACGTTTGAACAGGCATTTAGCGCATGAATATCACAGCAGATGTACAAAAATTAGAGCCGGGTAATAAGGTTCAATTAATTGAGGTGGATGGTAGTGGGTTTGATGGCCCTATTCTTCGCTTCCATGCTTATAACTTACCTCACACACCGGAAGAAATAGAGAAATCTAATGGTGTTATCAAGCCAAAACCAATTTGGTGGCAAGGAAATGAATACGGAGCATGGCCTTACGAAGTTGAAGGAATGGCAAAAAATAGTGATGGTAGTCCAGCGAGACCATCTCTAAAGGTTGCCAATATAGATGGCTTAATTTCATCTCTATGTCTTCAGTTTGACGACATGGTGCAAGCCAAAGTAACTATTTATGAGACATTTGCTCACTATCTTGATGCTAAAAACTTTCCTGAGGGAAATTCAACAGCTAATCCAGACGAATGCTTTAAACAAGTTTATTACATCGATCGTAAAACTAATGAGGTGGCTGGCGAATCCGTAGAGTTCGAGCTGTCTAGCCCGTTTGATTTGCAGGGAGTAATGATACCCGTTCGACAAATTCATAACCTTTGTTATTGGTGCATGAAAGGCGATTATCGTAGTGGTAATGGGTGCTCATATTCAGGGAGTAAATATTTTGATGAGAGAGGAAACCCTGTTGATGATCCTGCGCTAGATAGTTGTGGTGGACTTATTAGTGATTGCAAAAAACGCTTTGGTGAGAATGAGCCATTAGATTTCGGAGGGTTTCCTGCTGCGGGGTTAACGAGATGATCACAAAAAAATTAAGGGAATCGATATTTCAACATGTAAAAGCTGAATATCCAAAAGAAGCTTGCGGAGTTATCTGTCAGAAAAGTCGAGTTAAAAAATACTTTCCTTGTAGCAATCTTTCAGATAGTCCAACAGAGCATTTTGAGCTTTCTCCAGAGGGTTACGCCCTTGCTGAGGACTGGGGAGAGCCAATAGCAATTGTGCACAGCCATTGTGGAGATGGTGTAACGACTCAACCTAGCGAAATAGATAAACTACAGTGTGATGCGACAGGATTACCTTGGGTGATCGCATCATGCCCAGAGGGTGATATTCGAATTATTTACCCTCGAGGTGAACGAGAATTAGAAGGACGGCCTTTTGTGTTGGGCTATGCTGATTGCTGGTCGTTAATTATGGACTACTACCACCAAAAACACGGTATTGAGTTACATAACTACAGCGTTGATCGGTATTGGTGGGAAGAAGGCGAAAACTTGTATATGGATAATTACCAAAAAGCAGGTTTTGTTGATATTGCTGGTGAGCCGAAAGAGGGTGACATGATCATCATGCAAGTGCAAGCCGATGTACCTAATCACGCTGGTGTGATTATGAATGGCATGTTACTTCACCATCTTTATGGTCAACTCAGCAGGTTGGTTCCTTACAGTGATTATTGGCGAGATAGAACCGTAAAAATTGTGCGGAGGAAAGAGTTTGTATGAGCCTAAAAACAATACGTCTATATGGTGTTCTTGGCGCAAAGTTTGGGCGTGAACACAAATTAGATATAGATTCACCTCGCGAAGCAATTAAGGCGCTCTCCGTGCTTTATGATGGGTTTGAGCCGTTTCTTGCTAATGCACACCTGAAAGGGCTGGAGTTTGCCGTATTTAAAGGTAAGCGCAACATTGCTGAAGATGAATTATATCTTGATACCACAGAAGAGATCCGCATAGCGCCAGTGATAAAAGGTAGCAAGCGTGGTGGGTTTTTCCAGACTATTTTAGGCGTAGCCATGATTGGTGCTGCCATGATGTTAGGTCCTGCAGGTTGGGCTGCATTCGGTGCGGGTGGTTTTGCTGGTGGTGCTTTAGCTATGGGCGGGACAGCAATGGCGCTAGGTGGCGTAGTGCAAATGCTGTCACCTCAGCCGCGTGGCTTATCTGTGCGTCAAGACGCCGACAATAAACCTTCATACGCCTTTGGTGGTGTTGTAAACACAACCGCACAAGGAAATCCAGTTCCTTTACTTTATGGACTAGATAGGCGAGAAGTGGGTGGAGCGATAATCTCTGCAGGGATTTACACAGAAGATCAGCAATAACATAAACGAATTTCAGAATAGCCACTATGTGGCTTTTTTTATGGGTGAAATATGGAATTAATTCATGGTGCAAAAGGTGGTGGCGGTGGCGGACATACGCCCACGGAATCACCGGATAGCTTACTTTCTGAATCAACAGCTAAGATTTTATTGGCTATCTCAGAAGGTGAAATTGCTGGTGGCTTAGACGATACTCGTATTTTTCTTGATGATACACCGATTGGCAATGCGGACGGTACTAAGAATTTTGAGGGTGTCACTTGGGAATTTAGACCGGGTAGTGAACACCAAGAATACATTCAGGGTATCCCATCAGTAGATAGCGAAACATCGGTAGGGTTGGAATTAAAAGACGATCAGCCCTATGTGCGGAGCATTAATAACACTCAGCTATCTGCTGTGCGCATTAGACTATCTGTTCCTCAATTGTTTCAACAACACGATAACGGGGATACTACAGGCTATAGAATTGAATATGCTATTGACTTATCTACAGATGGTGCTGGATATAATGAAGTATTAAAGTCTGCTTTTGATGGTAAAACGACCAGCGAATACCAGCGAACACACCGCATTGACTTACCCAAGGCAAATACAGGTTGGCAGATCCGTGTCCGACGATTAACTAAGAATCAGAATACAGCCAGAATTGTTGATAAGGTTACTATCTCTGCTGTTACTGATGTTATCGATGCTAAATTGCGTTATCCAAATACGGCCCTATTGTTTATTACTTTCAATGCGCGTCAATTTAATAACCGCATCCCTAAAATTAGCGTTCGCCCAAAAGGTGGCTTGCTTATCAAAGTGCCCACGAATTATGACCCGATTAATCGGGCCTATTCAGGCGTATGGGATGGCACCTTTAAACTTGCAGCAACCAATAACCCGGCATGGGTATTTTATGATTTAGTACTCAATAATCGCTACGGCTGTGGTGACCGGATCCAGTCTTCTCAGGTTGAAAAGTGGGACCTGTATAAGATTGCGCAATATTGTGATGAATTGGTACCCGATGGGCATGGTGGTGATGGTAAGGAGCCTCGATTCCTGTGTGATGTTTATATTCAATCGCAAGAATCGGCATACCAAGTACTGAGAGATATAGCGGCTATTTTTCGTGGTATGACATTTTGGGCTGATAACAAGGTTAATGTTGTCGCTGATATGCCAGATAGTATTTTTAGAACGTTTACTAATGCCAATATTGTTGGAGGTAAGCCTACCTATTCAGGAGGTAGTCAGCAAAATCGATATACGCAAGCATTAGTTTCCTACACAGACACCAATAACCACAGTAATGATGCGATTGAGGCTGTGGCCGATATTAAACTACAGCGTCGTTACGGAGTACGCAAAACTGAAATATCAGCGATAGGTTGCACTCGACAGACGGAGGCTAACCGTAGAGGTCGCTGGGCGTTACTCACCAATGCTAACGACAGAGTTATTAGTTTTGCGACAGGATTAGAGGGGGCAATACCTTCTCCTGGTCATATCATTGCTGTTGCCGATTCTACATTGGCTGGAAGAGATAATGGTGGACGTATATCGCGTGTAGAAGGCAGAAAAATAACACTTGATCGCAGAGCCAATATTAAAGCTGGTGATAGGTTGATTGTTAATCTGCCAAACGGGCGCTCAGAGGGAAGAACCGTATCACTGGTTGCTGATAATATCATTACAATTTCAACGGAGTACTCACAGGAACCAGAGAAAAACGCAGTTTGGACAGTTGATGCTGATGATTTAACATTACAACTTTATCGGGTCGTTAATATTACTGATAATGGCGATAATACATACACTATTACTGGCGCAATCCATAACCCAAGCAATTACGATCACATTGACTCTGGCGCAAGAATAGGTGAGCGTCCAATCACCATTGTTCCACCGAGTGTGCAAGCACCACCTAAAAACATTCGTATATCATCCTATTCTCAGGTTAATCAAGGTATTTCATTTATTACTCTGCGTGTTGATTGGGATGCAGTTGATAATGCCATTACCTATGAGGCTCAATGGCGGAGAGATAATAATAACTGGGTATCAATGCCAAGAACATCAACATGTGGGTTTGAAGTTGATGGCATTTATGCTGGTCGTTATCAGGTGAGAGTTCGTGCGATAAATGCGTCTGAAATATCCAGTGTATGGACTAATGCGCCAGAAACAACACTGACAGGAAAAGTAGGGAGCCCGCCTAAACCTGTAAACTTTAGAGCTTCACCGCTCGTATTTGGCATTAAGTTAGGCTGGGAATTTGGTGAAAACACCAGTGATACGTTAAAAACGGAAATTCAGTACAGCAAAACCAATAATGGTGAAGGTCTGATGCTGTTATCTGATGTTCCTTATCCCTCAAAAAACTATGAAATGGCAGGGTTATCAGCAGGTTTAACGTTTTATTTTAGAGCAAGACTGGTAGATAAAATAGGTAATCATTCCGAATGGACTGAGTTTATTCTGGGAGAATCTGAGTTTGATGCTAGTATTATTCTTGATGAATTAGCGGGGCAAATCAGCCGAGACCAACTCGCACAAGACTTATTGGGTGAAATTAACAGTAAAGCTAACCAAATCGATATTACTGAATTACATGAGTTGATGAGGATAAATCATGACAAGATTTTATCTGAGTTGATGAGGCATGGAGCAACGATTGAAGAAAGTGAAAAAAAACTGGAGGAGGCAGAAAAATTACTGGCTGAGCGGATTAACCAAGTTTCAACGGTAACAGAGGCTCAGGCCGCTGCAATTAAACAAGAGCAACAAGCACGTATTGAGGCTGATAAAACTGAAGCGCAACAACGACAATCCTTAGCCACTCAACTTCGTGGTGATTATACTGGCAATGATTTATCGAAAGTCACCGCAGGACTTATCTCCGCCGAGAAACAAGCGCGTGTTATAGGCGACCAAGCGGAAGCCAAAGCCAGACAGTCATTGGAAACACGGATGAATGGGAATGTTTCAGCGATTAATCAATCACTAGAAACCCTCACCTCGAAACAGCAAGCGCAAACGCAAGAGATTTCAACGCTCAATTCAACTCTTAAAGGGAAAGCTGATAGTAGTGCAGTAAATGCATTAAATACGCGAGTATCTAATATCGATGGCAAAGTGACGTCCGCAACCTCTCAGGTACAAACGTTATCCAGCAAATTAGATAAAGTGAAAGCCGATTTAACGGAGTCTGTGGTGGTGGATTTAGATTTATCTAAACTCAATGAAAATACCTATTATCCAGTTATTTTACCTTTAGTAACCTCTCGACGTTATGCCTTTAAGGTTTTTAGAACCTTAGGGCAATATAGAGACAATAAACCCAGCTATGCGACTCACAGCACTAAAGGCTTTGCCATGATTGTGGAATGGCAAGTCAGTGGTTCTGGATGGGGAACTCAGTCTGAAAATCGCATCATTGATAATTTTGATTGGAAATGGACAAATCAATCCCCTGTGATGGGACCCGCTCAATTAACGAATGGCTCTGTGGAATATATTTATTTACGGGGAGGGGCAAAATATCAGTTAACTAAACATAAAAGTGTTAACCATCAAATTATCACCAGCACTTATACCAACAACAAGCAATCGGTGGCACCGAAAGGGTTTGTGGCGAATGACGTGCCTAAATCGAGCGAACAGAAAGCCAATGCAACAGCGAATGCGGTAAATCAACTTGAAACCAAAGTGACTGAGGTTTCAGGTAAAGTGACTTCTACCGCCCAGCAAGTCACTCGCCTAGAAAGCCAAGTGGGTACAAGTTCAGCCAAAATCGAACAAACGTCGAAAGTGGTCACTGATTTAAATGGCAAAATCTCCGCATCATGGACAATGAAAGTCCAGCAGGATAGCAAAGGGAATAAAGTCATTACTGGCATTGGCTTAGGATTCAATGCGCAAGGAAATAGCCAATTTCTGGTCAATGCCCAAAACTTTGCAGTGATATCGTCATTAAATGGCAAAGTGGTGACACCGTTTATCGTGAAGAATGGACAGGTGGTTGTTAATGAAGCTTTTATTGGTGATGCAACTATTACCAGTGCAAAAATAGCTAATGTATTGCAATCAACCAATTTCAGCCATGCAAACAAGGTGGGTTATCAACTTAATATGCGCACTGGTGAAGAAATTAAATATGGGAATAACGCTCAGGGGTACTGGATTGAAACAAACATATTAAAACGTTTGTTTGATAAAAAAGGCACAATGCGTATCAGAATGGGGATATGGTAATGGGCATGGGTTTAGAAATATATGATGAGAAAGGGCGACTCATTATTGGAGAAGACACTATTATACCGCGCCACTTGGGGCAATTTGACCTTCCTTTGTCCCAATATGGATCTCTTACTATTCCTGAGATTTCCTTAGGAGGTGAGGTTGTTTGCCATTTCTGGCTACGGTATCGCTCTCGATGGAGTGGTGAATTTCATGTAGATAAGCCTAATGAGAGAACAGAATACTCCATATCTGGAAATACGTTAAACTACCGCGTTGATTACAATATCTATCGCTGGGAGAACAATGGCTCTGGTGGCGGGCAGACACAAGCGAATGACTCATTCTCAAGTCATGTTGTCGTATGGGTGGTGTGAAATGGTTGGTGTAGAAATTTACACAAATAATAGACTGATACAATTAACCGATAAACTCGAAACAATATGTGTTTTGAGAAAAGCAACTCCTGATGAACTAACGTCATCATCAGGCCCTCATGATAGTTATCCGAGAATCTATGCGTTAAATAGCCAATGGATGGTTGCTCCGATTTCCAAGGTAAGCATACCTCAACACGGAGTTGGTCTTGAAGTTTATGATGAGCAAGGGAAAATGAAATTTTCATCTCTTGCTAAGTTGGTCTGCTTTGAGAAATATTATGATGTCAATACGGGGAGCGCTGGCAAAGGCTCATTAAGAATCGCAGGCAAAAGTGGTCATCGGTATGGCATGATTAAGACTCGCTCTATGGGGTATTTTCATAATACAAACATACGAAGCTACATAGACCCTGACACGTGGGATGAAGTTTGGACATTCAAAAGATATAGCGAGCGTTATGTCTTGATTGATGATGTGGGAGGGTTAACATTTGAGTATCGATACGAGTTCTTAGGAGAAGAGGATGGCTGGATAAGTATGCCTCCGAGTCGAGAAGGTTCTGGATTAATGGAACAAGGGCTTATGATAGACGTTTCAATGTTAGAAGATTAAATACCGCACTAATGTGGTTTTTTTGTATCTAAATTTTAGGAAATAAATCATGATATACACAACAGGCACTGTTAGCACAGTGTCAGGGTCTGCTATTGTCTCTGGCACAGGTACCATTATTTTAATTAAAAATGGTAATGCTAATTTTATTTATATGGTGGACAGGGTTAATAGCGATACAGAATTAGTCATTTCACAACCGGCTACATTTACCGTAAAAAACACTAGTTACAGCATTAATCTCACTGAGCCGAACTCATACAGCGACGCTAATAATCGTATGACCGCTATTGCATCAGATATTACGTAGTTCTTAAACGAGCAACGAGTTACGCTCGATGGTGTTAAAAAAGTGCTGGGGGATATTAGTAAAAAGTTAGATAAAAGTAGTGTGGACCTTTCAGGGATTTCGAAGTGCGATTACACGTAATACACAAATGGCTTATTGTGTGTTTCGACAAAAAATCCACCTTAAAGGCGGGCGCTATTGGTCTTTGCCGACAATATTATCGCATTTAGATAAGTGTGTTGTGTTTTATCATACCACCAACTCTCAAGCGGAAGTGAGCTATTTAGCGCATAAAAAGCAATTATACAGCTCAGCCCAAACAGACATTTATGTGTGTGTATTCGTTTCAGGAATGGTTTTGACCCCGAAGAAACGTTGGGGGGTTATCACTGTACAGTGAAGATGGAGCACGGGTCTTTAATACGGACTATCTGCCTTTTACCCGAGGACAATCAATGGCATTGTTATTACGGAAGGGGAGTGTAGAGACTCCATATAGCTTGCCTTTAGTCTGTGCAACCAGTCAGTTTGTGAATGCGTCTTATCAGGATGACCACATTGATTGGGCCAAGCGCAATACGGGGATATGGGGATTCGTTTTCGGGGAAAACAGATTTTTGTGAGTGAATGGATACGTGATGTTCATCGGCAACATCATGTAGAGCAACGTATTCCCTTTTATATCCTTAATGGTTCACATTATTTTTAATAAAATAAATACCTGTCTATATTTATGTAGGATACATGTCGTTTTTCTTTATTGGCATAATGATTTCTGCTGATAATGATTGTTTTGCTTTAATTATCTCTTTTTCATTTGAAAAATTATAATTAGGCAATAGTTCTTTAGGTTTGACACCTAAAATAAACGCGATAGAGAATAAATGTTCTACTGTTATTTTGGTATATCCATTCTCTATACGTGAATAGTGCTGTTGACTTATTTCCAATGAATGGGCTATTTCCCTCCCTGTCATCCCTAATTCTTTTCTTTTTTGCTTTATTCTATAAGCAATAATGGAATTAATTGTACTCATGAACTTCATTCTCCAACAATAAACAGATTTTTAAGTTTAACAGAGTAAAAAGCATTTGTTATAAAAGCATTTTACTCTACTTATAAAACTCAATTAATTTTTATTGATATGAAAAAGTAATCGTTGCTACTGCTTTTACACTTCCTGGCGTAATAGTATTTTCTGTTTTTATATAATTAGCTTTTAATTTTATACGTGGATTTATCTCTCCTCTATAATTTGAAAAATGCCATTGATTTTGATTTCCTTTGTTAGGAGTGTCTGAACCATAACTAATCGCAGTTACTTCATTATTTTTATATAATCTTAGCCCAACGCCTTTTGCCGTAGAATCCGTTGCTAATGTTAATATATCAGAACGATTCCCATGTTGGGTCGCATCATTTAATGTAGCATAAACATCAATACCGTCTTGGCATTGAAGTTGTATATTAACTTCCCCTCCTTGCACTTCTTTATACAAAGACGTGAACTGGGATTGATAGACAGTATTTAATGGAACAACATAATTCTTTTGATTCATCGAGCATGTTTGGCTTTGCACTTGGATGCGCCCTCCATTTAACATAACAGGAGCTGTTAATCTTTTATTATTCAAACTTGCCCGATTAGATTCCAATAAAATATGGCCCAGTTGTTTGGTTGGTATCGTTACATACCCATTAGGTAATCGTCCTGTTGCGACAAAAGCAACATATAAACGAGCACCAAAACTTCCAGTTGCACCATTATAAGCATTTGGATTTGTATTGGCGGCAACAGGATCAATATATATACTTGAGCTGTTTATGGGAACCAATGGCGTTGCAGGCCAATAGCCCGCCATACCAATAATAATACCTAGCCCTGGAACTCCAGTATCAAATATATCGAAATCGGAAGATTGAGTGTTATTTCCTTGGCGAAAGTTATATGTGATTTTGCCTATTTTAGGTAATGTAGGAGTAAATTTTCCACGCATTAATGCTATTAAACTACCGCCGTTAAATATATATCGATTACTTGTTCCGGTGAGTTCCCCTATCACTCGTGGGTAAGTATGGGCATCAGCAGGACCAATAACAACAACAGGGAGGGTAGATGTGTTGATTGTTATTGGAGACGGTACGTAGTCATCTGCACCAGCAACAGCCAGACTAGGGAATAGATTTAAAAGAAATAATATAACAAATATTCTTTTCATGTTTTGTTCCTAATTAGAGTGCGGTATACACTGAACAGGAATGATTTGAGGCCGCATGTCAGTTTCATTGTGTGTCGCATGATATGTAAATGAGCATTTATCGTCATGATTTGGTCCCCATATCACATCAAGTTGACCTTGTTTGGGAAGACCTCGGGTAAATAAGCGCCCAGCTTGAGCAACATATCCGACTAACTGTTCATGATCATCCAAAACCTCGGAAGCCATTGGAGGAGTACTGCCATCTGGCATACGAATATCAAACAGCAGGCTTCTCCCTGTTTGAGTATTAAATGTCACTAACGTGGCACTATTAGCACGAGGAATAATTTCTTGTTCTGTTGCTGATAATTCAACATTTAAATCTAAATTAGCGGGGTCGATACTAATTTGATTTTTTTCATAGGGTGTGACATAAGGCACAATACCATTACCCCAAAAATCTAATCGGCTACCTGGTGCATTATTAATAACCGCACCTTGTGCTCCTTTTGCATGGATAATGGTAAAAGTATCACTTAAATCATTACTCAATGTCACTCCATAAGGGTGTGCAACAACCGCCCCCGACGCCCCCAATGACATTTGACGATTATGTTGAGTATCTTGCCCGACGGTTGCGGTTACATTTACATAAGGTGAACGATAGCCTCCATTCATCGCATAGCCGGAAGGTCCACTTTCCTGACTATTACCTGAAATACCATAAGAGAATTGATTATCTTCCCCAGCGATACCGCTGATGGATGTTTGAATGCTGTTTTTCTCGCCTTTATTATAATTTAAGACAGTAGAAAAAATGGGGCTTTGAACACGCTCTCCCAAAGGAAGCGTAAAGTTCACATAAAATCTGTCATCTCGGCGTTGTTGCTCATTATCTCGTGATTGAGAAAAGCCAATCTGATAACCAAGTTTTTTCCAAAAATGGCTATATCCCATCTGATACTCATTACGACTTCCTTTATGCTCCCAGTAATTATAAGTGGTACCAGTTAAAAATATATTTCCCCATTTTTCACCTAATTCTTGATTAATTGAAACTTGGAATTGATTTTTAGGGCGATAAAATGCGGCACTTTTTATGGAAACATCATCAATAAATTCACTGTGATTAGCCAATAGCGCATCTTTCAAATGGTAAAAATCTTTAGATGAATAACGATAGGCTGCTAACGTGATATTTGTACTCGTGGTCGGAATATTGACGCTATAGCTAGTATGTAAACTGTAGCCTTTACGCGTTACGTTAGAGTGATTAAATGTTGTTCTGGACAATGTAATGTCAGATGCAATTGCCCCAATCGGCGTGTTAAAAGCAACACCAGCCAATCCTGCGGTATATTTTGAGCTTGTGGTCAGTCCACTATTTAAAGTGATATCATTTGTCAAACCATATTGATATGTGCCTTGTGCAATTAAATCATGATATGTCTCATTTGCATAACGATAGCGTCCCACTGACATTTGCCAACGGCTAAATCCGGGACGAATAAGTTGGGCAACAGAAGCAAAAGGAACCGTAAATGTTCTTGTTTGTCCATTAGATTCGGTTATTTGCACAAGAAGGTCGCCAGCATATCCACTGGGATACAAATCATTAATGACAAAGGGGCCAGCAGGCACAGTTGTTTCATAAAGGATGTGAGCATTTTGATAAATCGTAACTTTAGCATTACTATTAGCAATGCCTCGCACGATCGGAGCGTAGCCACGTAAAGAGTTGGGTAACATTCGTTCATCCGATGCTAATCGAATTCCCCGTAAGCTAAGGCTATCCATTAACTCGCCATTCGTATAAAAATCACCTAATGTGAATTGTGCCCGTAACCGAGCAATATCATGCGTCACATTTGTTTCGATATTCTGATATCCGGTAGAATGACCATTATTCCAGCTTTCACCACCACGGTGACGAAAAGCCCATCCCCATAAATTGAGTCCCGCTTTTAACCCAAGGTAAGTCTGCTCATTATTTATATCCGGAGTATTGTATTGATAATAGTTAACATCATAGTTGACAAATGCGGCAGGGACTCCACTTTGCCACTGTGCAGGGGCAATATATCCTCGAGGTCGAGTATTCACTTGTGCCTGAGGAATTTCTATATTCAGCTTTAAAGTGGATAAATCAAAATGAAATTTTGCTGAGGGGAGTCCTTCTGAGGCGGGATAACAAGTGGCTTTATAACTGTTTTCAGGAACAGTGCCTTTGACGACATCAATTAATGAAAGTAATTCCGGCGTTAGACATAACGTCGACGTATTCGCATTGTCAGTATATAAATACTGTACATTAGCTTTTCCTTTCCATTCATTATTGAGATAGATATCAGCGTAATACTTGCCCTCAGGAATAGGGTTGCCATAATTAAAGCGACGTATATCAATCGCATTCTTTCCTTGTACTGAATGCAAAAAGCTAGGATCAAATTCAGCTTCTTCAGCAGCGAATGAAGAAATTGTTATCACCCCAATCCCTAAAGCGACACAAAACGGAAGAGAATAACGATAGGAAATGAGGTGTAATTGGTTATTAAAATTCATTATATTACCTTATTCCAAAGTAGATTCACCTTGTTGGTATCCACCATAATCATTAACAACAACCCAAGTGACTTTATTTGTTAATATTGGCTTCTCTTTAAGTGAAAATATTTTTGAAGAAAAAGGAGCTATCATCCCACTTTGTTCAACAGGCGTTAGCTGTTTATCCTGACCCACTGAGATTTTGTTGTAAGTGATGTAATAAGGTGTTGGGTTAATCGCTTTAATGCGTAGTGCTCCTTCCTGATGCCAAGTCACTTTTTGGTAAGCATCATCAGGCGTTACGTTGAGATTATCAGGGCGAAAGAAAAACTTAATGCGACTACGAACGGCTAATTGTAAGTAATTGTTATTTCCCTCTGAGTTTTCCGAATTTTCTTCCAATTTAGGTTTTGCCGGAATGTCTAAGACATTTAAATAGAAAAGAGACTCTCTATCTTGTGGTAATGATTCACCGGTATAGACAATCCGGATGGTTTGCCCTGATTTCGGCTCCATACGAAATATGGGGGGAGTAATGATAAAAGGAACATGAATTGAATCTGGTGCTGCAGCTGCATCTCCGGTATCTAACCAAGACTGAATTAATGCGGGGGATTCATCGTCATTATTTAATTGAACATTAATACTTTTTTGCGTTGCGGGATAAACAACGCGAGTTCCCATAATAACCACACTGGCTTGAGCCACTATAGATACAGATAGAGTCAAGAAAATAAGAATGAACTTTAACATAGTACCTCTAGAAGAAAATGGGGCAGTTTTTCTGCCCCGTAAAACAAAAGCAATCGAATAAACCTTACTCGTAGGCAATGGTATAGTTGACGGTTGCTTTTACATCTCCAGCGGTAGATTGTCCGGTTGCGTAATATTGAGCAAAATATGGAAGGTTTACATTAGCATTGTCGATTTGTACTGGATGGACATCTTGTGTTGCAGAATCAGTACCTAACTGGATTGTTGTTGCTGCATCTGAGTTAAGTAATTGAACTTGAACATTATTTGCTTTAGTTCCTGTTGCTGTATTTTTTAAATTATGTGTAGTTAAATCAGTATCAGCGGATGGTTCAAAATATACTTTAACGTTTTTAGCACCATCTTTATCTGTGGAACAACCAGTTAACTTAATTGTAAATGGAGTTAAGCCTGCTGTTGTTGCTACATTATTTAATGTTGCGACTGAAACAGTCGGCAAAATAACAGCTAAATTTTTTGATTGGGTATCAACAGAACATGTTTGATCAACAACTTTACCTGTAAATGTAATTGTTCCGTCATACGCCATAGATGAGCCAGCAAATGCAGCAGAAAGAATAGTAGCTAGTGCTATAACTTTTCTTTTCATATATTTAAGATTCCTATTTTAAATTAAATTAAAGTTAAGTTATTTTTTGTTTTTCAAAAAAATGAAAAGTATTAT